>JANLFS010000011.1:16900-40456 GCA_024655925.1 Bacillota bacterium
GGGCAGGAGCACCCAGAAGCTCCTGCCCGTGAGTGGGATCATGGCCTCGCTCTTTAGCCTTCTTCTGGGCCTTCCTACCCTGCGCCTGAGGGGCATATTCCTCACCATGGCCACCTTGGGGTTTTCGGAGATCATCAGGCTCACTGTGCTCAATTGGACATCTCTGACAAGGGGCCCGTTCGGCATACCTGGAATACCGTTCCCCAAGCTATTCGGGTTTGCGCTGAAGACCAACACCCACTTCTATTACGTAATCCTGGCGATAGCCATCATTATGATGACAGTGTTCTATCGACTGATCAACTCCAGGATAGGCCGGGCATGGATAGCCATCAGGGAGGATGAGGATGCGGCAAGGTCCATGGGAGTGGAGGTGTTCAAGTACAAACTCCTGAACTTCGCCATAGGGACTTTCTGGGCGGGGGTAGCAGGGTGCTTCTATGCCTTCCTTGCAGCATATATCAGCGCAGACAGCTTCAAGCTTGACGAGGGGTTCTCCATGCTTGCCATGGTTCTTGTCGGAGGACAGGGAACCCTGATCGGGCCGGTAATCGGAGCGGTTCTCCTGACGATCCTGCCTGAGGTCTTCAGAGGGCTCGTTGAGTACCGGCTCGTCATATTCGGTGCGGCCATCATCGGAATCATGCTCGTACGCCCGCAGGGCATAGCCGGAAGTGGAGCAATGACCGGTCCCCAGTCCATGGTGGGCAAAGCCAGGCTCCGGGCTGCGAAAGGCGCGCAAACGGAGGTGAAGATGTGATGGGTGCCATCCTCGAGACGAAGGGCATATGCAAGTACTTCGGCGGGCTCAAGGCTGTGAACAACGTTGACCTCGAAGTCCTGCAGGGCAAGATACACGGAATCATAGGCCCGAACGGTGCGGGAAAGACCACGCTCTTCAACGTCCTCACTGGCACCTTCCCACCCACGGGCGGGGATGTGTTTTTCAAGGGGCAGAAGATCACGGGTATGGCGCCTGAGCGCATAGCCAGGCTTGGCATGGCAAGAACCTTCCAGAACATCAAGTTGTTCAGGCAAATGACCGTGCTCGACAATGTGAAGATAGGGTTCCACATACGTACCGCCACGGGACTTCTGGATGCAGTCGCTCGGACCCGAACCTACAAGAAGGACGAGGAGTTTTCCAATAGCAGAGGACTGGAGATCCTCCATCGGATCGGACTGGGCGCGCACGCGCATGAGATGGCGGCAAGTCTTCCTTACGGCGACCAGAGGCGGCTTGAGATAGCGAGAGCCATGGCAGCCCAGCCTGATCTACTCCTCCTGGACGAACCTGCGGCCGGTATGAATCCTGCGGAGACCGAGAAGATGGTGGACTTCATAAAGGATCTTTCGGCGGAGGGGTTCACCATCATCGTGATAGAGCACGACATGAGACTCATCATGAATGTGTGCCACAACATCACCGTGCTGAATCACGGGGAGAAGATCGCGGAAGGCCCTCCTGAGAGCATACAGACCAATACCATGGTGATCGAGGCATACCTTGGGAGACGCCGTTCCCGAGCATACGGGCCCGATGCGGGGAAGGGGGGAGCGGCGAGTGCTCAAGGTTGATGACATCCGTGTCAACTATGGGGGAATAGAAGCAGTAAAGGGCATAAGCTTCGATGTGCGCGACAAGGAGATCGTCACTCTCATAGGCTCCAATGGCGCCGGAAAGACCAGCACCCTACGGGCAATATCCAACCTGGTGAGAAAGAGCGGCGGCAGAGTGACTTTCATGGACATGGACATCACTCGCATGGAACCCAGCCGCATTGTCAAGCTTGGGGTGTGCCATGTTCCTGAGGGCAGACACATATTCCCCTTCCTGACCGTGGAAGAGAACCTCATCGCGGGGGATCTAGGCAATACCGACTCGAAACCCAACAGGTTGAAAGCCAACATGGAAATGGTGTTTGAGCTGTTCCCCAGGCTGAAGGAGAGACGGAGGCAGAACGGCGGCACGTTGAGCGGAGGCGAGCAGCAGATGCTCGCCATAGGCCGCGGGCTTATGCTCGATCCCAAGCTCATGATGTTGGATGAGCCTTCCCTTGGTCTCGCCCCTATACTGGTGGACCAGATATTCGATCTGATAGTGAAGATCCGGGCGACCGGCAAGACCATACTCCTTGTGGAGCAGAATGCCAGCATGGCCCTGGAAGTGGCTGACCGAGCCTTCGTCCTTGAGACCGGGAGCATTGCCATCGAGGGCCGTGCAGCGGAGTTGGCCAATGATCCCAGGGTCATCTCGGCATATCTCGGGATGGCAAAGTAGTTTGAGCCATGTCTGACTCAAATGATGAACTGCAGGAGGAACGAGAAATGGCGATCACAAATGTGAGTACTGTCAATGAACTTGAAGTGAATAATGTCAGGGCCGCGATCGAACACAGGGCGACCTGGTTCAGCCTGCTCCTGGATGAAGTCGAGCGAGCCGGCGCGGACTGGGAGAAGATAGGCCGCGCAGCCATATTCAACTGCGGCGTCTTCCACGGGCACTGCAAGTTCTCAAAGACCGATGACCTAAAGAAGTTCGCGAGTGAATTCGCGAATGACCTTGTCAGGAAAGTCTTCGAGATGGACGTGAAGGAGATGAGCGATGATGAGTTCGTGGTGGAGTTCCACTACTGCCCCCTCGTGTCCGCCTGGATGAAGCTGGGGAAGGACGAAACTCGCATCAACACCTTGTGCGACATAGCCATGGACGGGGATCGAGGAATCATCTCAGCGTTTCCGGAGTTCAAGTTCGACCTGCAAGCTACCATAGCTCAGGGCGACAAGGTATGCCGCGTGGTAGTAACAAAAGAGAAGAAGTGATCAGCCCATGCTGAGCCTCAAGGAATTCCTCAGGATCGAGGTGGTTCCAGCTCTCGGGTGTACTGAGCCGGGGGCGGTGGCCCTGGCGGCAGCCAGGGCAAGGTGCGAACTGTGGCCTGATGCAGAGATCACGCGTGTCGTCGTCAGGGTGAGCGAAAGCATATACAAGAACGGTATGGATGTGGGGATCCCGGGAGCTATGGGAGGCAGGGGAAATGCTCTAGCTGCAGCCCTGGGAGCCATAGCGGGCAAAGCCGGCTGTTCCCTGGAAGCCCTGCGGGACTGCTCTCCTGCTGATGTCGACATCGCCAAGTCCTGGCTGGCCCAGGGCAAGGTCGATCTATCGTGCGTACCGGGCGTGCAAGGAGTCTACGTCGAGTGCACCATTGAGACCAAGGACCATAGGGCCACCTGTGTGATATCACAGAGCCACTCACATATCGAACGGGTGACCCTTGATGGCCGGGTAGTGTTCGATGGAAACGCCGGCGGCCAGCCCGCCCCGGGAGGTGATGGGGCTGTTTCAGTCGATCCCGAACCTTCGGCCGAGATCGAGGCGGAGATGCGCACAATGACCTTTGAATCCGTCATGAGCCTGGCGGAGGACATGGACCTCGATGACGTGGACTACATCATGTCTGGGGTGGAGATGAACAAGGCCATAGCAGAGTACGGCCTGAGGGATGAATCCGTATCCGGTCTGGGTCTCGGCCGGGCAGTGCTATCCATGATCCGGGACAAGAGACTCGAGAATGACCTCATGTTCCGCATCAGGAGTTATGCCAGCGCGGCCTCAGATGCGCGTATGGCCGGGGCGAAGATGCCTGCGATGAGCGCGGTGGGCAGCGGCAATCAAGGCATTGCCGCAATCCTGCCTGTGGCACTCCTGGGTGAGGCTCTCGGCAAGTCCAGGGTGGACATTGCTCGCGGCGTTGCTATGAGCGTTCTGACCACGAGCTTCATAAGAGCCAGGACCGGACGGCTCGCTCCCATCTGCGGCAGCGCAGTCGCAGCCGGGGCAGGTGCTGCCGTGGGCATGACATGGCTTATGGGCGGGACAATAGACCAGGCCGCCAATGCCATGCGCACCATGCTTTCTGCCACAGCCGGGATCGTGTGCGATGGGGCCAAGGGTTCCTGCGCGCTGAGAATAGGATCTGTAGCGAGCGAGGCGTATCTCGCTGCCTTGATGGCCCTCAAGGACAAAGGGGTGACTATCCCGCAAGGAGTAGTCGATGATTCGCTAGAGATCACCACAGATAATCTGGGCATTCTCAACAAGGACGGAATGAAGGACGTGGATGCCGTCATCATAAGGATCCTCGAGGCCAGGGGCAAGTACGCATCCATGAGCCGAACTCGGGTAACAGGAGTGAACGCCGATGAAGAAGATCATAAATGATCCACAGCGCACAGTCGCCGAAATGCTCGAGGGCATGGCCTTTGCCCATGGCGACCTTATCCGGAAGCTCGATAATGCCAGTGTGCTGGTGCGCAAGGCCAAGAGACCGGACAAGGTAGCCCTCATAAGCGGTGGCGGGAGCGGTCATGAGCCCGCTCACGGCGGCTTCGTGGGCAGGGGCATGTTGGATGCAGCGGTTGCAGGGGAAGTATTCACATCTCCGACCCCAGATCAGATAATCGCTGGCATCAACCACATAAAGACCGAACACGGGGTGCTCATGATCGTCAAGAACTACTCAGGTGATGTCATGAACTTCGACATGGCCGGGGAAATGGCTGAGATGGATGGAACGAGGATAGCCAAGGTAGTAGTGAATGACGATGTGGCCGTTGAGAACAGCACCTACACTACAGGAAGGCGTGGCATAGCGGGCACTGTATTCGTTCACAAGATCGCAGGAGCCATGGCGGAGCGAGGGGGAAGCCTGGAAGAAGTCCTCAGGGTGGCCTTGAAGACGAATGCGAACATTAGGTCGAAAGGTATGGCCCTGACCCCGTGTGTGGTCCCTGCAGTGGGCAGGCCCACTTTCGAGCTGGCTGAGGAGGAGATGGAAATCGGCCTCGGCATACACGGTGAGCCTGGGGTGAAGAGGACCAAGATAGCACCGGCAGATGAGATCGTCGATGCGTTGATGGACAGCATCATGAGGGATCTGCCTTTCAGGTCAGGGGATGAAGTCGCGGTTCTCGTGAACGGGCTCGGGGGCACTCCTCTTATGGAGCTCTACATAATGGCCAGAAGAGTCGGACAAAGGTGCGCGAGTGCCGGCATTTCCGTATACAGGGCCTATGTGAAGGAGTTCATGACCTCCCTGGAGATGGCAGGGGCCTCGATCACCCTTTTCAAGCTCGATGACGAGCTCAAGTCCCTTCTGGACGACCCGGCGGAGACCCCGGCATTCACTCAGTGAGAGGTGATCGTCAGCGGTGGAAGACTCCATTGATGTGAAAGCCAGTATGGCCATCATAAAGGCGATGGCTGAGGCTATAAGGGTCAATAAGGATTACCTGACCGAACTCGATGCCGCCATAGGTGACGCCGACCACGGGGTGAACATGGACCGGGGTTTTCAGGCCGTCCTCGCCAAGCTGGACGCGCTCACATCTGATCCGCCATGTGTCGGCACCATCCTCAGCACAGTCGGTATGACTCTGGTGTCCACTGTCGGGGGCGCATCCGGGCCTCTCTACGGTACTGCTTTCCTATACGCGGGAAATGTGGTGAAGGGGAAGGACCGGGTGTCTCTGGATGACGCCATCGCCATGCTCGAGGCAGCGCTTGCGGGGATAAAGAAACGTGGAGGCGCAGAGGTGGGGGACAAGACCATGGTTGACGCGCTCGAGCCTGCCGTGGCATATCTCAGAGGACCCGGCAGGAACGAGACCAGCCTGAGTTCGGCCCTGTCCAATGCCGCGGCCAAGGCCCGCGAAGGCATGGAATCCACCCGCCCCATCATGGCCGTACGAGGTCGTGCCAGTTTCCTCAAGGAACGGAGCATAGGCCATCTCGACCCTGGTGCGGTCTCGTGCTATCTGCTCCTCAAGACCATTGCGGACAGTGTATAGGCAGGTGCCAACATGGTGTCCATTCTTCTGATCTCCCATAGCAGCAAGGTAGCTGACGGGGCACGGGACATCGCGGCCGAGATGGCCGGAAATGATGTAGTCATTGTGGCCTGCGGTGGAACTGCCGATGGCAGGATAGGCACTGATCCTGACCGAGTTGCCAGGGCCGTGGATGCCCTCGCTTTCGGGGATGGGCTCGTGATCCTCGCGGACCTCGGCAGTTCAGTCATGAGCGCTCAGATGGCGGTTGAGTCCCTGCCTGAGGAGAGGCGGGCCAAGGTCATCATCGCCAATGCCCCTATCGTCGAAGGCGCCGTCCTCGCGGCTATTGAGGCGTCCATGGGACGAAGCCTTGCTGAGGTGGATAAGGCTGCGCAGTCCGCCCATACCATGACAAAGGCATGATGGAAGGGAAGGACCTAGTCTTGGAGACCACGGTTGTAGTGCGAAATGAGTCAGGCCTTCATGCCCGTCCTGCCGCTCGATTTGTGAAGGCAGCGAACTCATTCAAGTCGGAGATACGAATACTGCACAAAGGCAAAACGGTAAATGCGAAGAGCATGGTGGAGATGATGCTGGCGGCCATATCCCAAGGTGAGACCATTACCATAGTGACGAACGGGCCTGATGAGAACGAGGCAATGCTCGCCCTGACTGCGTTTGTGTCCGGGGGGTGACGCTCATGAGGTGCGTTTTCACGGGCGAGGGCGTGTCCCCTGGCATAGCCGTGGGCAAGGTGTTCAAGTGGAGACATGAGCCTGCGAAAAGCGCAAGTAGGGTGGAGACTCGGTCAGGTTCAGATGACTCCCCGGACGTTGCCAAGAACGCATGGCGACAGGCGGTTGAAGCGGCCTCCCGCGCCCTGCTCGATCTTGCGGATAGCACAGCATCATCTATTGGGGATGAGCAAGCTGAGATCTTCCGTGCCCATGACATGATCCTGAGAGACCCCGTGCTTGAAGACATGGTCTTTTCCAGGATCGACTCAGGCCGCACACTTGAGCAGGCAATTGCCGAGGCATTTGAGGCACTGCGCGCGCAGTTCGAGTCGATGGACAATGAGTACATGCGGGAGAGAGCCCTGGATATCGCGGACATAGGCCTGAGAGTGCTGAACCTCATACGCGGTACCGATACCGCCGGGGATGCTGAGGGGGTAGTCGTGGCGGAAGACCTCGCGCCTTCGGAAACCGGCATTCTGGACCCGTCCAAGGTGAAAGCCATTATCCTGGAGGCCGGGGGGCCGACCGGCCATTCCGTCATACTTGCCCAGGCCTTGGGCATACCCGCCATAATCAAGGTTCCAGGCATAGTCAAAAGGGCGCGTGAAGGCGAGCCCATTATGGTTGATGGAAAAGCCGGCATCGCTGTCCTCAACCCCTCCGCTGAGGAGATAGCCCTAGCTCAGGATCGTATGTCCTCCCCAACGTCAGGCGTAATTGCGGACCTCAGTCTTGCGACCACAAGAGACGGCGCCGGTGTCGAGATCGCGGCCAACGCGGGGACTCCACAGGATATCCACATGCTCAGGAAACACGGACTTCGGTCCATCGGCCTGTGCCGCACGGAGTTTCTCCTGATTGGACGGGACGTGGTTCCGTCTGAAGAGGAACAGTACAGAGAGTATTCCGCTATGGTTGCTGCCCTGAACCCGCACACTGCCTGTTTTCGCAGCTTCGATGTGGGAGGGGATAAGGAGTTTCCGTGCATACCGAATCCACCGGAATCCAACCCATTCCTTGGAGTCAGGGCAATAAGGCTCGGATTCGAGAGACCTGAGCTAATGAAGACCCAGATCCGAGCATTGTTGCGCTCTTCGATCCACGGCCGGGTGCGCATAGTCTTCCCCATGGTCGCCACGATCGGAGAATGGCGGGCTCTCATGGAACTCGTTCGGTCAGCGAAGGCGGAGTTGGACACAGAGAGCATCCGATACTCTGAGGACATACAGCTGGGAGCCATGGTCGAGATCCCTTCAGCAGCTCTCATTGCGGACAAGCTCGCGAGAGAAGCGGATTTCATGAGTATCGGGACCAATGACCTGATTCAGTATACCCTGGCCGCCGACAGGTCCAATCCCAGACTGCGGCATCTCTACCAACCCCTCCATCCCGCGGTGCTTAAGCTCATCTACAACTGCACGGTCGAGGCACATGGGGCAGGCAAATGGGTGGGTGTCTGTGGAGAGGCCGCGGGCGAAAGGGAAGTGGTACCCGTTCTCATCGGCCTCGGCGTGGATGAGCTGAGCATGACTCCATCCAGAGCGCCCGCAATACACGCCCTCATTGAGTCGCTCAGCATGGGCGAGATGCAGGATCTCGCCATGAAGGCCCTGCGCTGCGAATCAGAGGAAGAAGTCCTCGCCTTGGTCCGTGCCGCCGCACCCCAGGCGGTGCTCACGCAATAGGACCCGGCTAGAGAGGCTTATGTGCTAAGACAGGTGTTCACAGCGAGTCGGTTTCCCCATAGTTCTTTACCCCAACAGTGACTTCGACAACGGTCATGGTATCGTTGCCGAATACGTCCACCACCCTGACGGCTATTCTACGTGGCCCGGGCGAGCATTCATGGAACTCGCTCTTTAGCAAGAGCCCACGATTCTTCTTGGTGCGGAAGGACTGCCACTCGTTCGCGAAGACATAGTCTCCCGTCCATCTCTCTTCCCATTCGCCGCTTTCTTGGTTCCTGACGCGGATGATCTCTTGTCTGCTCCCAAAGTCGAAATCCACTGCCCAGTAGTCAATCCAGTCAGTCCAGTGTCTTGTAAGCACTTGTCGAATGACGACACCGTGGGCATCTCTGCGCACCTTGATGATCTGACCTCTTTCCACCACGATCCTGGCGGCCTTGTCCTTCAGTGACATTTCGGCAGCGGAGATGGAGTCTTGTGAGGAGGATACCGAGAAACCTGTCAGCTCCACCGCGACCATGTTCTCGTAGACATGCGGCTTGACCTCGATGAAGGCCACATCGCTGAAGACGACCTGGTTCTTCTCCACCGCCCTCCTGTCGAATACCTCGGCTGGGATGCACTTGAGGGCAATATCGACTCCCTCGGCGCGAGCTTCATTCAGCACGTTGGGGAACAGCCCCATCTCATATTCAAAGCCCAGAATATCGACTCTGGGGATGTGCTTCTGACGGCACTCCAGGATGACTTCTTCTACGAACAGGCGCGTGACGGGCGTATTGACCGGCCCCACCGCCACCAGCCTTCCATCTTTCTTTCCCTGGAACCTGGCATAGCCGTCAGTCCTCTCCGCGCGGTAGGCTTGCAGGATCAGGTCGAAGACAGCGGCCTGCCTCGTCTCCAGCTGTTTCTGCTGCTCAGCTTCAGGAAGGTTGGGGTCGATGCCCATGTAGTGATGGCGCTCGTACTTGCCCAGGCTCAGGATCTCAAAGGCGCGGTAGTACTTCCCTTCGGCCCTGAGCTCGCGCTGCACACCGATCATGCGCTTGCGGGCGGTGTGGATAGCGAACTTGCCCAGATCACAGACGATCCATTTGCGCCCGAGTCTCTCTGCTACGGCGGCAGTCGTGCCCGAGCCGCAGAAGAAGTCCGCAACCAAGTCGCCTTCGTTGGATGAAGCTTTGATGATGCGCTCGAGAAGCGCTTCGGGCTTCTGGGTGGCGTAGCCTGTTATCTCTGACTTCGGCATGTGCATGGCGTCGGGAATATCCACCCATGAATCGCCTGCAGGCACGTATTCAACGACATGGTCTCCGACGGTTGGTAGGACATACTTGATCCTAATAGAACCATTTCTAGTGCGATGAATTCTGCCTTCACTCTCAAGGCGAGCGATGCTCTTATCAGTGTAGTCTCCTCGTGGAGCCGTCTTAAACCATTGTCCCTTCTCGTCCTGCCTGAAACCCGCTTCCTTTGCCTCGCCAAAGGAATAGCTCCTCTCGACCAAGTCACCGTTGAAGCGGTGGCCGGGTGAACGTCGGTAGTAGAGAATATCGTCGTGGTTTCTTGCGAATTGACCGCCGATCGCCTTTGCACCTCTCGCACTTTGCCCATATACCCAAACGATGTGGTTCAGGAAGTTGTCACTCCCGAAGACCTCATCCAGAACCAGCCGAACCATACCGCTCACACGCCAATCACAGTGCACGTAAATGCCGCCATCCTCGGCCAGTAAATCCCGCATCAACACCAATCGCTCGTAGATCATTGCTATGAAAGAATCCGCCCCTTTGCCCCAGGTGTCGCGGTAGGCGATTTCCTCAAGGGTGTTTGGCTTCTTGGTGATAGCGTCAGTGCCGATCTGGAGGTCCACGCTGAAATCCGTGCCCACATCGAACGGTGGGTCAATGTAGATCAGCTTGAGGCCGCCCTGATTCTCGATCTCCTCGCGCAGCGGGCCGTTCTTGAGGGACGATAGCACTAGCCTGTTATTGCCCCAGATCAGTTTGTTGGTCCAGCTCCTGAGCTGACGACCTCGAGCATCCGGGGCGAACGACGTCATCTGTGCTGCTTTGTCCTTTTCGGCTCGAGGTTCACCCACCCGCTCAATCACCTGAAAGGGGAGGACGGTGTTGCATACTTCGTTGGTCTTGCCATCCCACACCAGTTCAACCTCTCGCTTATCCGCGAAAAGCAAGAAGCGATACTTGTCGGGCAGTGGCACATCTGCCTCTATGTAGCGGATAATCTCCTGTTTCTCTTGCTCGGTCAGTCTCGGCATGGGCGTTCCTCCATCTGCAGGCATTGTGTTGAAGTTGAACTGTAATGCAGTGCAATACTACTCGCTGCTGGGCGTGAGAACTGAGCATGTCAGTACGTCGGTATATGCCTCATTCGCTTCGCAGGTCCCTGCGTCAAGTCTTGTTCAGTCCAGCTCATCTTCAACTCGGCCGCTCCGATGCCTAAGAAGGCTGACAACGGAATTGTTGCTGCTACACGGCCTCGCGGTAGATGTTGGAAAACTGGCTCGTGTAGAGCTCGTAGTAGAATCCCCGTTTCGCAATGAGCGTTTCGTGATTGCCTTGCTCAACAATGCGTCCTTCGTTCATTACCACGATGGTGTCGGCGTTGCGGATCGTGGAGAGGCGATGGGCGATCACGAAGCTCGTTCGGTGCTTCGTGAGCCGTGCCATGGCCTGCTGGATCAGCACCTCTGTGCGGGTGTCCACCGAGCTCGTGGCCTCGTCGAGGATCAGGATCTGCGGGTCGGCGAGGAACGCTCGGGCTATTGTGATTAACTGCCTCTGACCCTCAGATATGCTGGAGGCGTCATTCCCTACGCGTGTGTCGTAGCCTTCCGGAAGGGTCTTGACGAAATGATCCACATACGCGGCTCGAGCTGCCGCCGCGATGCTCTCTTCGCTGGGGGGGCGTTGGTTCTTTCTGCATCCGTAGGCGATGTTATCGCGGATCGTGCCGTCGAACAGCCATGTATCCTGCAACACCATGCCGAACAGCCTACGAAGATTGTCTCGGGTCATTGTGCGCGTGTCGACGCCGTCGATGGTGATGCTCCCGCCGTCTATCTCATAGAAGCGCATCAGCAGGTTGACCAGGGTGGTCTTGCCCGCGCCGGTGGGCCCCACGATGGCGACTGTCTGACCAGGCTCAACTCTGAGGTTAAGCCCTTCGATGAGCGCCGTATCTGGTTTGTACCTGAATGACACGTCGTTGAACACCACGCGCCCGGACACGTTCGCTAGTTTCAATGGAGAATTGACGTCCGGGCTTTCCTCTGTCTCGTCGAGCAGTTCGAACACTCGCTCGGCCGATGCAACCGTGCTCTGCAGAATGTTCATTATGGACGCAGTCTGTGTGATGGGCTGCGTAAACTGGCGCGAGTATTGTATAAACGCCTGAACATCGCCCAGGGTGATGAGCCCCTTGGCCACCCGCACGCCGCCTATGACGCAGATCGCCACGTAATTGAGGTTGTTGATGAAGTGCATAGCGGGCTGGATGATGCCCGATATGAACTGGGCCTTGAACCCGGCCTGGTAAAGGCGGCCGTTTTCATCATCGAACCTCTCCAGGGCCTCTCGCTGCCCGTTGAACACCTGCACTACGGTATGGCCGGTATACATTTCCTCGACATGCCCGTTGAGTTTGCCGGTGCTCTCCCACTGGCGCGCGAACTCCTTTTGCGAGCGCCGCGCAATGCCCACGGTGACGGCAGCGCTCAGGGGCAGAGTGCCCAATGCGATAACGGCAAGCAGCGGGCTGATGGTGAACATCATTATGAGCACGCCGAGAAGAGTGATCATGGCCGTGATGAGCTGAGTCAGGCTCTGCTGCAGGGTGCTGGCGATGTTGTCGATATCGTTCGTCACCCTGCTGAGGATCTCCCCGCGCGTGTTGTCGTCGTAGTATTTGAGGGGAAGGCGGGCGAGCTTGGCATCCACCTCCTTACGCAGTCCATACACGGTGCGCTGCGATATGCCTGCCATGATGTAGTGCTGCATCCAGTTGAACACAGCTGAGAGTACGTACACTGCCACCATGGTGAGCAGCGCATTGCGTATGGCGCCGAAGTCCACGCCCTTGCCGGGCACGATGTTCATGTTGGACAGCATGTCTGCCATCTGCTCCCGCCCGCTCGCGCGGAGCATGGAGTCCACTTGTTCGCGGGTGACACCAGGCGGCAACTGCTTGCCGATTACACCTTCAAACAGCAGGTTCGTTGCTCGGCCCAGGATCTTGGGTCCGGCCATCGAGAACGCCACGCTGACGATGGCCAGCAGGATCACGACGGCTGTTGCGAGTCTGTGGGGTCTCAGATACGTCACAAGCCTCTTCAGCGAGCCCTTGAAGTCCTTGGCCTTCTCGCCAGGCATCATGCCTGGGCGGCCATGGAGTGGGCCGAAGCCGAAACCTCGCCGCATCGGCGGCCTCTTCTGGTCCTGGCTCATGCGATCTCCTCCTCTGAATGCTGTGAATACACGATCTCTCTGTATACCTCACAGCTCTGCATCAGCTCGGCGTGGGCGCCAATGCCCGCGACCAGCCCATCCTCTAGCACCACTATCTGGTCTGCGTCCATGATGGTGCTCACACGTTGCGCTACTATAAAGACCGTCGCGTCGCGCGTCTGCTCCTTCAGGGCTGCGCGCAGCCTGGCATCGGTTCGGAAATCCAGGGCGGAGAAGCTGTCGTCGAAAACGTATATCGGCGGACGCTTCACCAAAGCGCGGGCAATGGCCAAGCGCTGACGCTGCCCGCCTGACACGTTGGACCCGCCTTGCGCAATGGGGGCGTCGAGCCCGCCAGGCATCTGCCTCACGAAATCCTCGGCTTGCGCTATCTTCAGGGCCTGCCAGAGCTCCTCGTCGGTGGCGTCCTTCTTTCCGTAGCGGAGATTGCTGGCTACAGTGCCACTGAACAGGAAAGCCTTCTGGGGAATGAATCCCACCTTGTCCCTGAGATCCTCCTGCGTCATCTGGCGGATGTCCACGCCGTCCAGCAGCACTGCGCCGCCGGTGACGTCGTAAAGGCGAGGGATGAGATTCACCAGCGTGGATTTTCCGCAGCCTGTGCTGCCGACAATGGCCGTCGTCTCGCCTGGGCGGGCTGTGAAGGAGATGTTCTTGAGGACCGGCGCCTCGGCTCCGGGATAGGTGAACTCGACATTCCGAAACTCCACACGGCCGAATAGGGCCTGGGCCGGCACGGGCTTGGTTGGGTCGGCTATTGAGGGCTCAGTCTTCAGCACTGCCTGGATGCGCTCTGCGGAGGCGACCGCCCGGGGGACCATGACGAACATCATGACGGCGATCATCACCGACATCAGGATCTGCATTACGTATGCCAGGAAGGCCGTGAGGTTGCCCAAGGGCATGGCGCCGATGTCGACCCTGTGAGCGCCAAACCAAAGAATAGCTGCTGTTGAAAGGTTCATGATCAGCATCAAGGACGGCATTGTCAGAGCGAAGGTGCGGTGAATGGTCAGAGCAGTTCGGGTGAGATCGGCGTTGGCGTCGTTGAACCGCGTGGCTTCATAGTCAGTCTTCACGAACGCCCTGATGACCCTGGCACCTGTGATCTTCTCGCGAACCACCTGGTTCAGCCTGTCGATCTTGGTCTGTTGCAGCTTGAACAGGGGCAAAGCGCGCGTCATTACGGCCCCGACCAACGCTGCCATGAGTGGCACGATAACGACTATCGATGTCGATAGAGGCACATCCTGACGCAGGGCCATGATTATCCCGCCCACGCTCATGATTGGGGCCGAAAACATCACGCTGAACCCCATAAACACCGCCATCTGCATCTGCTGCACGTCGTTGGTTGTGCGGGTGATCAGGGACGCAGCTCCAAACTGGTTCACTTCCCTTTGTGACAGGCTCTGGACTCTGGAGAACACGGCGCGGCGCAGGTCGCGCCCGAAACCCATGGCGGCTTTGGCGCTGAAGAGCACTGCCACAATGGAGCAGCCCGCGTGCACCAACGTCACCAGGAGCATGAAGCCTCCGATGCGCAAGATCAGGCCGATGTCGCCCTTGGCGATGCCCTCATTGATTATCCTGGCATTGAGGTCGGGCAAATAGAGGTTGGATATGGACTGAACCAGCAGCAACACGCTGACTAACAGCAGTTGCCTCCAGTAGGGCTTGAGGTATCTGAACAGGCTCATCATGGAACGCGTTGCACCTCACATATTGGTCGGCGGTAAGCTAGAGTCGCTTCGACATGTGGGAGCAGAGGGTGCCTAGCAGCCTCTCGAGCTCCAGCTGATCGTGATCTGACAGCTGCCCTATCCCAGAGCTAACGAAATCGCTCATGATCTCGTGCATACGAGATAGGAGCGATCGGCCTTCGTCAGTCAGATATATCCGCGTGAGCCGCTGATCCTCATCGTCGTTTCTCCGAGTGATCAGGCCCGCTCTCTCCATTTTCTGCAGCATCACAGTCACAGTGGGGCGGGCGACGTGTAGGTGAGCTGCCAGATCGCGTTGGGTGATGCCGTCCTCGTGATGCAGAATCCACAGGCATCTAGCCTGCCCTGGGTACAAGCCCTTCTCCGCCAGCATCTTGAACATGAGCTGCCCATGGAAGCGCATGGCCCTGAAAAACGCGTTCAACACCCTGAGCGACAGCGGTTCCACGCCTTCGACCTGCTTGAAGGGAAGAAACTCATCATCCTTGGTGAACACGGCCTAACCTCCTTCCGACTGCAAACCGCAAGGGCTTCCGAGCAGCATCCCGGCAACGATTACTATACTAACCGATACCTAGCTAACTGTCAACGGGCTCGAGAGCGTCAGTCGCGGCTGAAGCCGGCGTTTCAAGAGGCTGTCACTGCGGAAGCTGCGGGGGCAGGACAACAAAGAGGAGTTCACCCGGGTTAAAGGCCTCGCGGCCCCCCAACATATGGCGAAACCCCCGCTTGGCAAACACGGCTGACGCTGATAAAATGCAAAAGTAGGTCCATACGGCAAGAGGCGATGACCGAGAAGAAGCAAGAAATGAGGATATCCCTAAAGAGAGTTCCCGGCTGGTGCGAGGGGCAGGGCTATCATTTCCGAATACATCTCGGTAGCCGCTCACCCAAAGGCGCGTCTGCGCCCCTTAGATTGGGACGGGTTCACCCGTTACAGTGATAGAGTATACGCGCAGTACCGCGCCGTACTTGAAGAGGCTGGCATCGTGAGATGCCGGCAAAATGAGGTGGTACCACGGGATTCGGCGCTCGTCCTCTGGCGAAGGCAGAGGATGAGCGCTTTTGCTTTCCCTGCGGAATGGGCGTACCGGCGCCAAAGGGCGCGCCCTGATGAAAGGAGCGTCCTCAGCATGGCAAACGTACGGTTCTTCACAGGCGAGCATCTGCCCCTCGACATGCACAGGGTCCGCATCGTGCAAAAACTCAGTCTTCTCCCAATCGAGCGCAGGCTCGAAGCGATTACCGAGGCTGGCAACAATACGTTTCTGCTCCAAAACTGCCATGTCTTCCTGGACATGCTGACCGACAGCGGCGTCAATGCCATGAGCGACCAACAGATGGCGGCAATGATGGTCGCCGATGACAGCTACACACGCTCGGCAACTTTCACTAGACTGAAGGACGAGCTGACCGAGATCTTTGGTATGCCGTACTTTCTGCCCGCCCATCAAGGGCGCGCTTGCGAGCACATTCTTGCGTCAACCCTGGTCAAGCCCGGAAAGGTCGTGCGAATGAATTTCCATTCCACCACGACTAAGGCGCATATCGCCAGAAACGGCGGGAGCGTTGTCGAGCTCGTCATCGACGAGGGCTTGAACCCAACCAGCACGTTTCCTTTCAAGGGCAACTTCGACCTCAACAAGCTGAGGCAGGTCATTGCCGAGCAGGGGGCGGAGAACATTCCATTCGTTCGGCTGGAGGCGGGCACCAATCTCATTGGCGGACAGCCTTTCTCGCTGCAAAACGCGCGGGAAGTGGCCGCCATCTTTCGTTCCCACGGTATCTTGACCGTGCTGCACGCCAGTCTCCTGCAGGACAACCTGTACTTCATCAAGCAGCGTGAGGCCGCGTGCGAAGATATGAGCATACGGGAGATCACTTGCGCGCTGGTGGACGAGATGGACGTCGTGCATTTCTCCGCCCGCAAACTGGGTTTCGCAAAGGGCGGCGGGATCTGTATTCGTGACGGCGCGCTCAATGCAAGAATGCGCGAGCTGATGCCCCTTTTCGAGGGCTTCTTGACATACGGCATGTCGGTGCGCGAGATGGAGGCGATTGCCGTTGGACTGGACGAGACAATGGACGAGCGGACCGACCCCCGAGTTTTGGACATTAGACTCTAACAGATGGTAGTTTCATATTCCCGCATTGAATTGCTCGATAACATTCCTCCGGCGTCATGAACTTAAGAGAGGAGTGCATCCGGGTCGTGTTGTAGAACTCCATACAGTTCGCTACCTGCTCGTATCCCTCGGCATAGGCACGAAACTCGTAACGCGATAGACATTCATCCTCGAGCAGCCTGTGAAACGCCTCTATGTGAGCGTTCTTGTTAGGGGTCCTTGCGGGTATCCTCTCATGCTCCACACCGTAACGGCTGCAGGCCTCCTCAAATACGTCTGCTATGAACTGCGGCCCGTTATCAGACCGTACGACGGGCTTGTGGCCACTATGCAACAGCCTCCTTTTCCACAGCGCATTGCCGAGCGTCAGGGCCGCATCCTTGCCTGTTGCACAAAGGCCTATGTGGCTTGCAACCACTGAACGGTCATGGACGTCGAGTACCGACATCACGAAGAAGAATCGCCTCTCTCCCTCGATATATCCGTATTTCACGTCCGTCTCCCATAGCTGGTTAGGTCCTGTGACCACTCTATTCCTCGCAAGCCTCCTCGGGCGCTTTGGCTTTGCCTTCCTCTGAGGCCTCAGGAGACCTAGCTCCTTACACAGGCGATACACTTTCTTCTTGTTTATCAGTAGACCGTATCTCTTACGCAGGCATACCGTCAGCTTCAAATACCCGTACGCATACCCCTCGCCCTCGATGAGCTCGCATATCCATTCCTTGACCTCATCGTCGCTTACGATCCGCCCCGCCTTGGTCCGAGAGTACCGGGGTATCGGTCTGCCGCCGCCTGGCTTCTTCCCGGGCCTGTCTTTATGAGACCTGCCGTAGTAATACGTTGACCGGCTAAGCTCCACAGCACGTAAGACAATTCGAGCCTTGCGGCCTTGCGCTATCCAATTGTGGGCAACAGCGAACCTTTCCGCTATTTGCGGATCGTTTTTTTTACAAGGTCCTTCAAGACCGCTATCTCGAGGTCCTTCTCGCCCAGCAGCCTCTTGAGGCGTTCATTCTCGAAGGCCAGGGCCCTGTAGGCTCGATCGCCCTCATTGCCACCGCCGGCCGAGCCCGTAAACGCGCTTTCACCAAGCGCCCGGAACTGCCTTACCCACCGGCTCACCAGGTTCTCTGCTATACCGTGCCTGCGCCCAACCACCGCGCAGTTCCCCGTCTCGACCGCTTCCCGCACTACCGCAAGCTTCTGCTCCTCCGTGTACCTCCTGCGCGTCACCTCTACGCTACCCCCCGCTCCTACTCTACCACCCTAAGGCTCCCCTGTCCAAACCAGTTGGGGGGCTTGTATGCTAATGAGTGGCAACAGGGATTACTACCGATATGAACTGAAGGATGGTCACAGAGTGGTATACATTGGCATTACGAATGATCCCACAAGGCGGGAACAAGGACACAGAAGCGAAGGCAGAGTATTCGATAGCATGAATGCGAAACGGCCAGCCGTCACTGGGAACAAATGAGGCTTGAGATGTATCGAAGCAATCACGGAGGCAAGAACCCTAAGTACAACAGATAGCTTGGGAAAGCTTCCGGATAGGAAAGTGTGAGCACCACCTGAGTTATCCGCTCTCCCATCCTCGCCCTCAGTCCGAAGCTGGCGGAGTTCGAGCGGGCCATCGCCGGCTACGTTGGCAGGAAACACGCGGCTGCGGTCAACAGCGGCACTAGCGGGCTGCATCTGCTTGTCCGCGCCTTCGGCATCGGCGAGGGCGACGAGGTCATAACGACCCCGTTCAGCTTCATCGCGTCCAGCAACTGCATCCTTTATGAGAGGGCGAAGCCGGTGTTCGTGGACATCGAGCCTGACACCGCGAACATGAACCCGGACCTCATCGAGGACGCCATCAGCCGCCGCACGAAGGCCGTCCTCCCGGTGGACGCCTTCGGCCAGCCGGCCAGGCTCGACGCCGTCCGCGAGATCGCGGACCCGCCACGGCCTCGTGGTGGTCGAGGATTCCTGCGAATCCCTGGGGTCCGAGTATAAGGGCATCAAGGCCGGGAGCGGCGCTTTCTCGCACGGGGCGGTGTTCGCGTTCCATCCCAACAAGCAGATGACCACGGGGGAGGGAGGATGGTCGTCACGGACCACTGCGCGATGGCACGCCTCACGCTGCGCGTCCCGCCTTTGCTGGCGCATGTCCAACCCAGGACGCTGAGAGGCGGGGTCACCCGTCACGGTTTCGCCTCTCTCGTCGGCTATTCAACCAGGGACCGGGGGGAGGCAGGGGTGTGGCTTTCCCACGAGCGGCTGAGCTACAACTACCACATGGACGAGCTTCTGGCCGCGCTCGGGGTCGCGCAGATGTCGCGCATCGAGGAGATCATCGTGAAGCGCGAGCGGGTGGCGGCGATGCATGCGGAGCGCCTGGCAAGGGTGCAAGGGGTGTGCCGGGGGTGCGCCTGCCGTATGTGGCGCCCGAGGTGACGCGGATGAGTCTGCTCGTGACAGCCGAGGAGATCGACTACTTCGCCGACGTCCTCGAGCGCGCCCTGGGGGAGGTACAGTAGGCGTCAGCGCAGTCCTCGCGGCCGCCACGAAGCTGGGGTTTCCTGCAGAGTTACTGCCCATCGGAGAGGACGCCGTGAACAGGCTACGCGAGTCGCTCACCGCCGGGTACGCATTGTTCGATCGCACCCTCCCGAGGTTTGGGCGGTTCTCGTCCAGGTGGAGCGTTCAGGTCAGCCTTCCTGAGGACGAGATCGTGTCCTGGAGGTTTTCGTAGGTCGTTCGGCGGGCGAAGATCAGCCGGGGGGCGAGGCGAACCTATCATGCTCTGAGAGGGTAAAAAAGGGGCATACACCTGGCCGGGCTCTCCGCCGTCCCTGACGCTCCAAAGATGCCGCGCCCAAAGGGTCTGTCTTCCTAACCATGACTCCCCGACATCAACAGACTGCCAGGTGAACCGGTCCCTGCGGGTACCCACAATTCCTGGTTTTCACCCTCGCGTCTTATTATCGAACATTGCATCCGCATATTGACAGTCTGTGCTTCATAACATATACTCGAGTCAGGAGGGATCGTCATGTTGACGCCGGAACAGCTCGCCACCCGCCTCAGGGAAGCCCGAGAACGTGCCGGACTGACCCAGGAAGAGGTGGCACGGAGCCTTGGTCTGCCGCGCTCGGCCATCACGCTCATGGAGACGGGAAAGCGCAAGGTATCGGGGGTGGAACTGGCACGCCTGGCGTACCTGTATGGCCGCTCGCCTGCGGAGTTTCTCACCCCAGAATTCGCGATAGACGGGGTTTCGGTGCTCCTGCGGGCGCTGCCGGAGACGGATGTCGACGAGGGGACGCGAGATGCGGTTCGCAAGGGCATTGCCATTGCCCGGGAAATTGCCAACCTCGAACACCTGCTTGAAGTGGAGCGGGCGACAGCCGCCTTTCCTCGCTACCTTGCTATGCCCCTGCGAGGACGGTGGGAAGCGGTGGATCAGGGAAAACGCCTGGCACACCAGGACCGGCAGCGTCTGGAGCTCCGCTCCGCACCCTTGGACAACCTGGGAGACCTTATGGAAAACCAGGGCATCACCGTCTTGGAGTTGGAGCTACCCAACCACCTTTCCGGCTTCACAGTGCGCCTCAACGAGAGCGTCGTCTGTGGGGTTAACGTCACTCACGTTGCCGAGCGGCAGAGGTTTTCTCTCGCACATGAATACTGCCATGTCCTGGTCGATCACGACCGGCCTGGTATCATCAGTCGACAGGAGGAGAAGGACGAACTATCTGAGGTCCGTGCCAACGCCTTCGCCGCGGCCTTCCTCATGCCCGAGGACGGTATCCGTGATTACCTGTCGCGCCTGAATAAAGGTCTTCCATCCAGACCCAGGGAAGCCGTCGTTCCTCTGGAGGGCGACGTCCAGTTGGTGGAGGGACGTCTCGGGCCGGAGGCCACGAAGATCGGGCTGTGGCACGTCTGTCTCCTGGCCGGTCACTTCCGCGTGAGCCGGCTGGCCATGATTTGGCAGCTTTTCAATCTCAAGCTGATCACCGAGCGGGAACGGAGTACACTCCTGGCTGCCGACCAGGACGGGTCTGGGCGGACGTTGTCCCGTATGCTCGGCATTGACGCCGAGATCCAATGCGAAGGCGCGGCTGAAGCCGGTGAGCGGCAGGTTGTTCGTCCAACTAAGTTGCGCCTCGCTCGACGGCGATTGCTCCACCTTGCTCTGGAGGCGCTCCAGCACGAGGTCATCTCCCGCCGAAAGTTCCGGGAGCTCGCGCGCCTGGGGGACTTCGACCCCGACGAGCTCGGAGCAACTCTGGAGAGGATCGAGGCACCAACTGGGCCCTCGGGTTCGGAAAGCGAGGGCTAGTCTTGGACGTCCTCCTCGACACCAACGTCATCATCGACCTCATCGCGTTGGCGTGTCTCGCCCGCGTGTTGGAGGCCGGAGCGTTCCGCTTCTGGATAGTGGAGAGCGTGAGGCAGGAGGTCACGGACCTGAGGCAACGGGCCATTCTGGAGGAGCAACTGCAGGCGGGCGCCATACGCCAGACGCGCGTCGACGACATCGAGGAACTGAAAACTTATGTGGAGCTCCGGACAGTGTCGGCAGATGGTGAAGCAGCCAGCATAGCTGCGGCAGTCCATCAGGGTTGGGCTTTCGCCACTTACGAAAAGGGCCGGACGGAACGGGAGGCGCTTCGCCGCCTGGGCCGTAGCCGGTATCTGCGGACGCCGTGCCTTCTTGCGGCAGCTATTCAAGCGGGGACCATGACGCTGGAGGATCTGGACATGGCACTTGCGACGCTGCCGTCAGGCCTTCCGAAGGATGAGAAGACTCCGCGGCGCCTTGCGCACTTGAAGACGCTCAGAAATGAGGTCCTGCAGATACTGGGGATTACCTGAGGTATCCGAGCGTGAAGCGGCGGCGCCGGCGGTTATAGAACCCCTCGATGTACTGGAAGATTCCGGGTGTCGAGGAGTGGCCTGCTACTACAAGTTGCCCATGCTCACTTCTCATGGTTGTGAGGGACGTAGTGAAAGATGCAGTAAGCCCTCCTACTGCGGGGGAAATCCCCCCGTGTCGGAGATTTGAGTTTGCCTCAGTGATGACAAAGGCCCGTGCACGCAGGGCCAAGACGTGACGTAACGGAAAGCAGAAGCTGCCGGAGAGCCGGAGACCCCCGATCAGTCCTCCTCGAAGTAGTCGAGGTCTACCCTTTTCACAACGTAGCTTGCGACCGGTGTGACCCCAACGTCATGATCTATCATCAGCTCAGCGAGTTGCTCTCCGTCTATCAGCACGATCTTCTTCTCGATCTTGCCTATGTACTCCCTTGCGTCCTTGGAGAACTGAGATGTCGTGATGAGGACGCCTTTTTTCGCCCTTTGTCCCTCGAGACTTCCGGCAAAGGCTTGCACAATCGGTCTCCCCACCACTGTCCTCCACCGTTTAGCCTGGACATACACTATGTCTAGACCCAGCTTGTCCTCCTTAATGATGCCGTCTATTCCGTCATCGCCCGTATGACCGACAGCCTGACCCGCATCTTGCCTGGATCCGCCGTACCCCATAGCCACTAACAGGTCCACGACCAGCTTTTCGAAGAACTTCGGCGAGCAGGTCTTGATACGCTCGAGGATTTCGTGTGCCAGACTGCGCCTGAGCTCTTGGTAACTTGACTCCAGTATTTCTTCAGGCGTCTGATCGGTCTCTCTATCGTTCTCCTCTTCCTTTGTCTCTTGGGACGGCGGGCGATAAAACTCCTTGAACTCCGGATACTGCTGCAGGAATCCGACAGTGAAGTCGCCAGGTGGATTTGCCAGCACCTCGAGTCCACGTTCCGTTATGCGAAACCGCCCCCGGCTGGTGCTTACGAGGAGTCCCGCCTTGCTCAGGTATGTGCGGGCCCAACCGACTCGGTTGTCAAACTTGGCCTGGCGGCCACTTGGAAGCAGTTCGTTTCTATCGTCTTCGCTGAGATGCAGTTCCTGCGCCAGCGCTTCAATGGTCTCGCTGAGGCGGTGTTCTTGATCGTCCGCTGCAATCCTGAGGAGAGGAAGCATCAGACTCTCGAAATCTGGGACCGCCATCTTTGTCAGCCCGCTGTTCCGTGTCCGTTCTCGCGTTCTCCAATGTGAGGCTCAATGCCTCGTTTCCGCGGACTCATGCGGTCGGAAGTAAGAGTCACGGCGGCCTGCGCCCACTGCAACCCTCATTCCAGCTAGCGCTACGTTCGCGCGATGGCTCGACGACATATCATTTGGCCTCGGACACAGCACGAACGGTGAGTATGTAGGTGGTACAGGCGAGCACGCTGCCCATCCTCGCAGGTATCAGCTCATGTGCCCGGCTATGTCTCGTCCTGTAGCGTCGTTTCGACATATTCTCGAGTGTTCCTCCTTGCTTGCAGTGCGTAGCGGGTTCCTCGGTCACTGAGAACCCTGGAGCTACGGTCGAACCGGTCCAGTGCGGTGAGGCACCGGGACGCTTTCTTATCGGGGCGACCAACCCCGATATCGCGGCTCCCGCTGTCACGGATGCGCTTGTGAGGCTCGCGCATACAACACCCGCCGCCACTGCGTGACACCAGTGGTCCATGTCTCGTGCCCAAACCAAGCAACCAACGTGTGCGTTTTCTGGCCGCCGAAAGCATTCTGTCATGAGTGATGTGGAAAGACATCAATAGTCCAACTGGAATAGTCGAGAGACGACGGGGAGACTGCGGGGCAACCCCTGGATGAACGATCGTCCTTTCGGATGGGAGCACCTGGATTGGACTGTATGGATGGAGGCATGAGGAGAGCCAAAGACCTGCGGAATCTTGTGTAACTCAATTTCCAGGTTCCAGGCAACCAGGAGGAGATGGCGCGCGAATCTTGAACTGATCATTCGTGCCGCCCAGAGGAATTACGTCGCCGCGCAGAGGGGGAATCTCTTTGACGGCACGAATGATCAGTTCAAGATTCGCGCGCCATCTCCTCCTGGT
>JANLFS010000011.1:40466-43474 GCA_024655925.1 Bacillota bacterium
TGATCGGCGACAGTAGAGGAACCTCGGCACCGAGTTTGGTACGGGAATCCCTACCAGGGTTGGACAAAACGGTGCTTGTAGGAGGGTGAGAAATGCGAGATTCGCGACCACCATTCAAGTTTGATCTGCGCGATATCTTGGCTCGCGCCTGCCGTCACGTTAGCGATCATGTTTCCGGGGTGACCATAAACCTTCCGTTCGTTTCGGTTTCAGTGAATCCGAACGCAACGGAAAAGAAAATCGCCAAAGAAATCCTAATCCGCCTTGCTGATAAGCGGGTGCTGAACGCCTTCGAATGCTGTGATGACTGCATAAACCACGCGCTGGCCTCTCTTCGCGAAATCCGCTCATTCTTGGTCGGCAAACAGGTTGAGCTTGCGGATTTCACAGACGGTGCGCTGTATCTCTTGGTCGAGCTCATGTTGGAAGGCATTCGCCAGTTCTTCACATTCGAAGAACGGCTGCGCACACAGAGCGGTGTTCATCTTAACGGAGCGCTTCACGATCGAGCTCGTACCACGAGGGAGAAGTACTTCGCGGCTTTGGAAATGCTTCGGGCACACCTTCATAGGTGTCTACTGCAAGTGTCCGCAATTGCGGATACCAATCTCCCGAAGATCTCAGATCACATGAGCTATGATCGGGCTTGGCAAACCGAGGCGTATGTTGAGCTCACCACGGAATCCTAGGCAGTCCTCTGGGTTACAAGAGGAGGGGGCACTCACAGAGCGAACGCATAATGAGTCCAAGCAGTCTGTCGCATAGCCCTAGGGTATCCACCAAACCGGATCAACTCCACTTGCCATTTGCCCCCGTTATTCGGCTGCCGTCGCAGTCGTGTCGAACGACCTTTGCCATTCGGCAGGATCGGGCTTCGATTTGTCGAAAAGGCGGATCGGTATTTGAAGCCATGGGGCGCTGTGGCGTTTTGTGTTCTGGCCCTGGCGATTGCGGAAAGTCCTGCACCAAGGCTGAGCCGGAGCGTTTCTGTCCAGTTCTGGTGTCACTGCGTGTCGGTCGCTAGGGCAGGCGCCGGCAGCCCGGAGGACTACTTCTATGTGGCTGCGCGTATGCTCGCAATAGCAATCGGGGGTGCCTGCGGGAGTGGCGTACACGGCATACGTGGAGGAGGCTGGTGATGAGGGTTTGGGCCGGGGATCGAGATGGTTCATTGTTGGCGCGGTGATCGTGGATAAATCCAACGATCTCGCAGTCAGCCGCTGCATTGACGACATCAAAGACAAACTCGGTCTCGAACTGACCGCGCCTGTCCACTGGAGAAACGTGAAGCACCCAAGTATGCGGCGTTTCGTGATCGACCGTCTCAAGAAAGAAGACTTCGTCATCTCATATGTTGTATGCGATACGTACGACGATAGGATCAAGACCAGCTCTCTGAAAGGGAACGGCAGACTGTACGCGTATGCGGTGATATTCCTGGTAGAACGGCTGTCCTGGTTCGGGCGGGATCGCGGAAAGACTGTTGATTTGGTCCTCGCAAATCGGTCGAACGTGTCTTATGACGAACTCAAGGGTTATTTTGAGCACATCCAAAAGGATCCCTCATGCCAGGTCAAGAGAGGCGTGATCGATGTTGGCCGGGTGCGCTGCCAGGCGGTGCGCCAGGTGAAGCTGCTGCAAGTTGCTGACATATGCAATGGGGCTTGTTTCAACGCGTTGGAGTACGACAGGTTCGGGTATTATGACGAGAGGTACTTACTGGGACTGTGGAACAAGATCTACCGGAGGAAGGGCAATCTGTTCAGCTACGGGCTGAAGTTCCTGCCAAGTGGCCTTCATGATGAGGAGTGGGTCAGGAAGAGTTACCCGTGGCTGAGGTGCAAGGAATGAAAAGTGCAGACCCCGAGCTCAAGGATCCCACACGTCAAAGCGTGCTGCCGGCTATCAACCGACCTTGAGTTGGCCTCGCGCATGTCTGCACATTGATTGTAACCAAATCGGTAACCGTTGTCAATGTAATAAACTGGCACCAGCACCCTCCGGAGCTCGCCGACGGAGGCCTTCCACCAGTTGGCCAGGCCCGACGGTGTCCATGTGATGTGGTGCGTCCTGGAAGCGGGGGTTTCGCCTGCCCGAGATAGGATGTGGGGGGTCGGCTGCCGCCCACATTTCACCCCGTCCACCTGCAGCCCTTCTACCGCGCCGAGTTCGGCTTCAAGGAGGGCGACTTCCCCGTGACCGAGTTCACGGGGCGCACCAGCATCGCCATCCCCTTCCACAACCACCTCACCGCCGAGGAGATCGACTACGTCGCCGACGTCCCGAAGCGTGCGCTGGGGGAGGTGCAGTAGGCAGCGCTTTGCCATGGCGAGTCTCGGGTCGGGAGGCCAGATCAACCCCCTGGTTTTGGACATTAGGCTCTAACAGATGGTAGTTTCATATTCCCGCATTGAATTGCTCGATAACACTCCTCCGGCGGATCAAGTCCGATTTCTGGTGTAAAATCCCTCCGGTAGCTGACGGCCGAAATCAGGCCGCGTGCTTCTCCGGGTCGCTCATTCTCACGGCATCTTGCGCTGTGGGGCCTGCCCTCCATCGCCGGTATTCGTCCATGTCAAAGTAGCGGTGACCGGTTGACCAGGCCTCGTCTATCTCCATGAGCACAGCCCCTATGAGCCGCAGGGCTGATTCCTCGTTCGGGAAGATACGGATGACCCGCTCCCGCCTGCGGATTTCTTGGTTGAGCCTCTCTACGCCGTTCGTGGTCCTCAGGCGCCGGCGGTATTGCTCAGGCAGGCTCATCACCGCCATTGCGTCGTCGAACCCCGCCTCCAGTCGCTCCACTGCCCTTGGGGCCCGAGGCCCGTAGTCCCGCAGGATGTCGTTCAGGAGCCGCCGGGCGGTCGCCATGTCGGGTGCGTCGAAGACCAGCCTCAGCCGCCCGTGTAGTTCCCGCTGCAGTGACTTGGGGCAGGCGTCCAGGATATTCCTCATAAAGTGGGTCTGGCAGCGCTGCCACGTCGCGCCCTGAAAATGCGTCGTAATGG
>JANLFS010000012.1:0-9233 GCA_024655925.1 Bacillota bacterium
CGGACATAGCGCCGATTGCCGAGTGTGTTTGTGACTACAGGGCAAGGCTCCGAGCGAGAGGGATGGACACTGCGGGGCTTCGGTCTCTCGGGGCTGCGGAGGCCCAGATAGACCGATTGAGCGACAGGACGAAGAAGCGCGGGCAGAGCTGGTCTCGTGAAGGTCTGCGGGCGATGATGGCCTTGCTTTGCGCGAAATGCAGCGGCAGGCTGGAGTCCGTCCTGGCTAAGATCTCGGAAGAGGCTAAGCCGCCCGAGGGTTCGGAGGAAGCCATAGCAGAAGAGGCCGTCAGAGCGGTAGACGAAGCGCTAAGGGCGAGGGGAAGCGATAGAGCCTGCCGCCCGCCGGTCATGGACGCGGGGATCGTGAGGAGCGGCGGGGTGTCCCGGCTGTTCCGCGAGCTTACGTCGGCGAACTGCCTCTAACGCAGGGCGGCCGTCCCAGGGTGGCTGCAAGCCATGCGCAACGAGGCCGCCGTCAAGGGCGCGAAGCGGCGGAGCGAACCCTTGACGCGAGGAGCCGAGCAGCGCGTATAATCCGCTATGTCGAAATGGGGCCGAGGAGTACAGAACCACGCCTTGGGCACTACTGACGGGCTCGCCGAAACTAAATGTTGGCATCACTCGCCTCCGCCAACTCGGAGGAAAGGGGAAGCACCTACAAGGACTTGACTCAGACCAGAGGCCTGGGTCTGCTTGACGTCGTGGAAAGCATATGGTAAATTAACGTCATAGCAGCATAAAGCGAAAGGCCATGAAGGGGAAGAGTAACGCTTTCGGGGGCCGAAGAGAGTGGGGGACGGTGGGAGCCCCGCGCCGGAGTCAGCGTGAAAATCGCCCCTGAGCTGCGGGCTGAAAGGAAACGACTAAGCCTTGCCGCATGCCCTGCGTTAGTGGGGCGCTGGAATGAGTGGGGTCTGCCCGCGTTGCCGTGGGCAGGTCCAATAGGGTGGTACCGCGGGTTTGCCCCTCGCCCCTTGTGGGTGAGGGGTTTTCGTTTGACCCCGGAACCTTGCGGGGTGACTATTGGGAGGTCTGCTTGAAAGCATGTTCAAAAGAGTGGATGCTAGCATGGATTTCCCCGAGATGGAGAGCAGGATCCTGGACTTCTGGAAGGAGAACAGGGTCTTCGAAAACAGTGTCCGGCAGCGGGAGGGCGCCCCGGAGTTCATCTTCTACGAAGGCCCTCCGACTGCCAACGGGCTGCCACATCCGGGGCACGTGTTGACTCGGGCCATCAAGGATGTGGTCTTGAGGTACAAGACCATGACCGGATATCAGGTCCGGAGGAAGGGCGGATGGGACACCCACGGCCTGCCCGTGGAGCTCGAAGTAGAGAAACAGCTTGGGATCAGCGGCAAGCCAGACATCGAAAGGTACGGGGTCGAGGCGTTCGTCCGCAAGTGCAAGGAGTCTGTGTTCGTATACGAGCAGGAATGGCGCAGAATGACCGAGCGCCTCGGGTTCTGGATCGACATGGATGATCCCTACGTAACCTACCATGACTCCTATATCGAGTCAGTGTGGTGGGCTGTCAAGACGATCTGGGAGAAAGGCTTGATGTACCGCGGGCACAAAGTGGTGCCTTACTGCCCCCGGTGCGGTACGGCATTGTCGAGCCATGAGGTCGCGCAGGGCTACAGAGACGTCACTGAACCCTCTGTGTACGTCCGGTTCCGTGTGCCAGGCAGTGAGAACCTTTCGTTTCTGGTGTGGACCACCACTCCTTGGACACTTCCGTCAAATGTGGCTCTGGCGGTCTCACCAGAATTCGAGTACGCATATGTGGCTGTAGGCCGGGAGACTCTCATTCTTGCGCGGGACCTTGTTGAAACCCGCGTTCATGGGCCATACGAGGTCACCAAAGTGGTACGCGGATCAGATCTCGCTGGAATGACGTACGAACCGTTGTACCAGTTTGCCGAGGTTGACCGTCCGGCCTACCGGGTAGTCACGGGAGACTTCGTGACTCTCACCGAAGGTACCGGCATAGTCCATATAGCCCCAGCCTTCGGCGAAGATGACATGCGGGTCGGGCGCGAGAACGATCTGCCGGTGGTCCAGTTGGTGGACACCCAGGGCCGGTTCGACCCAAGGGTTGGACCTTGGGCCGGGACGTTCGTCAAGGAAGCGGATCCCCTCATCACCCAAGATCTCAAGGCGCGTGGCTTGCTGTTCGAGGAAGTTGACTACACGCACTCCTACCCGTTTTGCTGGAGGTGCGACACCCCGCTCCTCTACTACGCCAGGAGTTCGTGGTTCATCCGGATGTCTGAGCTTCGCGACCGTCTTCTTGCGAACAACAACGCAATCAACTGGTACCCGGGCCACATTCGCGAGGGAAGGTTCGGCAACTTCCTCGAGAACGTGATCGACTGGGCGGTGAGCCGGGAGAGGTACTGGGGCACTCCGATGCCGATCTGGGTATGTGGTGAGTGTGGGCACGAACACGCTGTTGGAGGCGTGGATGAGCTCAAGAAGATGGCCAGGGTGCTGCCGGCCCATCTGGAATTGCACAGGCCATACATCGACGAGGCTGTTCTCTCATGCCCCAAGTGTGGGGCGGACGCTAAGAGGGTCCCAGAGGTCATGGACTGCTGGTTCGACTCAGGGTCGATGCCCTTCGCTCAGTGGCATTACCCCTTCGAGAACGAGGATGTCTTCGCGAAGTCGTTCCCGGCGGATTTCATCACTGAGGCAGTGGACCAGACACGCGGATGGTTCTACACGCTACTTGCCGTCTCCACGTGCTTGTTCGACCGGTCTCCTTTCGAGAACTGTGTTGTCTTGGGCCTAGTCCTCGACGAGAACGGCCTGAAAATGAGCAAGAGCAAGGGCAATGTAGTGGACATCTGGAAGATCTTCGGGAATCAGGGCGCAGACGCCATGAGGTGGTACCTGTATACGGTGAATGCCCCTTGGAGCCCTACCAGGTTCTCCGCCGAAGGGATCACAGAAGTGATGAGGAAGTTCCTCGGCACACTGTGGAATGTGTATGCCTTCTACGTCCTCTACGCGAACATCGACGGCTTCGACCCGAAGGCTCACTCGGTGCCTGTGGCCCAGAGGGCCGAGATCGACCGCTGGATCATATCCAGACTAAACGGCCTCATCTCTGATGTCCGGTCCCTCATGGACCGGTACGACGTGACGGCTGCCGGACGTAAGATCGAGGAGTTCGTGGACGACCTGTCCAACTGGTACGTGCGTCGGTCCCGCAGGCGCTACTGGGGTGGCGAGATGACCCGAGACAAGGAGGCGGCCTACCTCACGCTCCAGGAGGCCTTAGTCACAGTGGCCAGGCTTCTCGCGCCGTTTACGCCGTTCGTGGCGGATGAGATTTGGAGGAACCTTGAGCAGACAGACGTCTCGGTCCACTTGACCGACTACCCTCAGGCAGACGAGGATGCGAGAGACACTGATCTCGAACGGAGGATGGCTCTCGCCCGCGACGTTGTGTACCTTGGGCGTGCAGCCAGGAACGCGGTGAAGATCAAGAACAGGCAACCACTGCCAGGGATCGTGGTCCAGGTTGTCTCCGCCCAGGATGAGCAGGATCTTGCGAGCCTATCGGGACTGGTCTTGGAGGAGCTCAACATCAAGTCCATGAGCTTCGCGCGCAACTTGTCCTCGTACGTGTCGTACAAGGTAAAGCCCAGGTTCGACCTGCTCGGCCCGAAGCACGGCAAGAAGATGCGTGACATCGCATCGGCACTGGCAGAAGCGGAACCTGAGGCCGTAGGGCGGGCGGTGGCGGGCGGAGACAGCTTTCCCCTCAAGCTCTCCGACGGGTCGGAGGTGGTCATCGAGGCTGCCGAAGTGACGGTGGAGACTCACGCGGCAGAGGGGTATCATGTCGAGACTGAGGGTGACCGGGCTATCGCCCTGGCCACGACGGTTTCTGACGAACTGCTGATGGAAGGGTTTGCCCGTGAGCTTGTGAACAAGATCCAGACCATGCGCAAGGAGGCGCAGTTTCAGATCGAGGACCGCATTCTGACCACTCTATCTGGCGGGGAGAACTCCATGCGTGCGGCTGAGCTTCACAAAGGGTACTTGATGGACGAAACCCTCTCGCTCGATCTCGTCCTGGGCGAGCCCCAAGGGGACCACGTCCAGGAATGGGATGTCAACGGCGAGAAGGTGACGATCGGTGTCCGAAAAGCGGGTTGACCTGCACTGCCACACGACCGCGTCCGACGGGACTTTCACCCCCGGAGAACTGGTGCGGGCAGCGCGAGATCGAGGACTTGCAGCCATCGGCATCACGGACCATGACTCCGTGGATGCGTTGGACGCGGGGATGGAGGAAGGCAGCCGGATCGGGGTGGAGGTCGTTCCTGGGGTCGAGATAAGCACGGACGTGGAAGACAGCGAGGTTCACATTCTCGGGTACTTCATCGATCATCACGACGAGCGACTTGGGGAGCTCCTATCCGCTCAGAGGCAGAGCAGGCGGGAGCGCGTCGGGAAGATGCTCGAGAAGCTTGCGACACTCGGAGTCAAGCTCACGTTCGACGAAGTCCTGGATGTTGCGGGCGACGGCGCGGTGGGTAGGCCCCACGTGGCCGCCGCCCTCATACGTGCGGGATACGCGACCTCCTGGGAGGACGCGTTCCTTCGCTACATAGGCAGGCGAGCCCCCGCGTATGTCAGGCGCTCGAAGCTTGGGCCCGTTGAGGCGGTCAGCGAGATCCGGGCTGCGTCTGGCGTGCCCGTAATGGCCCACCCAGGCCTGAACCACATGGATCACATCATACCTGAGTTGGTAGCCGCTGGCCTGCGAGGAATCGAGGCGATATACCCAGAGCACAGTCAAGAGCAGTGCGAGCACTATGAGAAGATCGCGCGCAAGTACGGCCTGGTGGTCACCGCAGGGTCAGACTGCCACGGGCCCAGGTCGAAGTCTGGTGTGATCCTGGGCCGTGCCACCACTGATTACTTGGCCGTAAACCAACTGAGGAGGATCCACCAGGGGATGGCTCGAGCCTAGCCCGCGCGCCCGCCTCCTCCACCGCCTCCTCCACCGCCTCCGCTGGACATGCCTCCTCCGCCGCCTGAACCGGACGAGGCTGCGGACGTGGCCATCTTCATGAGTCCATCGAAAGAAGAGGAGAGAGCCTCAAGGCTCGAAAGACCTTCACCCCCGCCGGAAGTTGCGAACCAAGTGCCAGCGAAGGCTCCGTGCTGTGTGGCGTCCGGGTAGACCACGCTGATCTGCCTGATGACTTCACGGGCTACCCCGAGGGTCACCGCGTAAACGAGGTACTCCTCCCATAAAACCAGCGATGGGACCGGCGCATCTGTAAGCGTCGAGAAGTGCAAGAGAAACCGCCGGAAAGCTTTCCACCTGGCAAGCTGGTCCGCGCCTTGCGCGCTGCGGCGGCGAATGGATGAGGAAAGCGCAGAGACCAGACCTCCAACGACCATCCCTGCCAGCGAAGCAAGCGGGATCAAACGGATTCCCAATGCCGAGACCCCCACAATCCCTATCCCGGTCAGGACTCCGGCTATTCGGCCTGTTCTTGCGCTTTCATCAAAGAAATCGTGGGCCCGTGCTGCTGTCCTCACCGACTGCTTCCACAAGGCGAGGTGGTGCTGAAACTGGCCCGGATACTCCTTTGCGTATGCCTCGATCTGTTTGAAAGTCACCGAGTTGCCATCTCCGACACAGTTAAGGATGGTACGCATGAGGATGTCCTCGTGTTCCCTGACTGACTCGTCGTTCGGGTTTACCCTGGCGATCTCGTAGTCGTATTGCATGCGTCTTCCCTTGGCCACTTGGCGTTCGGTGATGTGCAGGAAGCCTCGCCTTGCGAGGTCCGCGATGGTGGCGACCCAATCCTCCACCGAAGGGTGTCCGAACCTCCACAGAACCCCGAGAATCGCCGGGGGGTACCGCTCAGGCAGCTCTCGTAAGTAGTCTCCGCGGAACGTCGGCCGGCGCTCTTTCCCGTATGCAATCAGGAGACCTGCGAGAATTCCGAAACCCAGCGCGGCGTAGGCTGCTGCGATGGCCGGTTCTCGGTTCCGCCATGCTGCGAGCTTTACGAGCCTGAGGCGGGCCTCCTCCCGTTTCTTGTTCGCCTCCTCCGCCCACTTCGTCTCTTCAGCCAGCGCGTCTTTGAGTATGCTGGTATCTCGGACGCGGGTGGCGGACGGGACGAGCTGGGCGGGGAAGAGTATGCGTGCCTCGACGGGGGTGAATGCAGGAAGCCCCTCCACTGAGACGAGGATACTCTGCGGGCTCTCTACGGTCACTGTGCCCCACAGCGGGCCGTGGGCCCAGGCCTTTACTTCGTCTCGAGGAACCCCAGGGGGAAGAATCACCCTGATGCGGACAGAATCCGTGGGGACGTCCCAGTCAGATCCTATGAAATTCCAATACAGTTGGGCGAAATCGCTGTACCGCTCGACGGCTCCGAGAATGCGGTACCGGAAAATAAAGGTCCGGTCCTCATCCTGCGCGCTGTAGAAGAACTCCACGCTGACGGAGTCGCTGCTCCTGGTAACCTGGTATGATCCTGGAAGTTCCTGAGAAGACTGAATATACGAGCGGCCCGATTCCTCAAGCGAGAACTCCGTCAATTCCCATTCTCCGGTGGGTTGGTACCACGTGGCCCAGCTGAACGTGCCTGAAAACGAGTAGGTCCGGTGCTCTGTTACTCTCATGGACCCGTCAGACAAGACAGTGGCTTCGATGTCCACATGGCTGAACCGGTATTCCTTTGCTGAGGTGGGCCCTGCAAAAGCGGCAATAGCCAGGACTAGGAAGGCCGCGGCGATGATTATGCGCTGCGAGGAGATGCGTTGTGCTGGCATGCGGTTGATTCACCTCCCGCGATGCTGTATCCTGTTGGTGCATTTATTCTCTCGGGTGTGGCGAATGACCTGCCTATGGGCCGGGCCGGAAATGCGCAAGCGCCCCCATACGGAGGCGCCCGGAGAGTCCCATGTGGGCCGGTGTGCCCGCGAGGCTAGACCGCGCGGGTGACCTTACCGGACCGGAGGCACCTGGTGCACACCGAGATCCTTCGGGGGGTGCCGCTCACCATGGCGCGGACTCTGTGGAGGTTCGGATACCAGCGGCGCTTGGTCTTGATCTCCGAGTGGCTGACATTGTTCCCCGCAACAGGGGTCTTGCCACATATCGCACACATCCTGGACATGCGTATTCCTCCCTTGGGGGCCTTACAGGCACACCGTAAATGTTAACACAGGCGGAGAGACTACGCAAGAGCGGGGGTGAGCGGGATGAGCGGGGAGCGAGAAGGAATAACCATCCGAGGCATAGAATACACAAGAGATGGTCCCGGCCCGCACGCATTCATGAGGCAAGCACGCTTCTTCCGTGCGTTTTCATACGGTTCACACTGGAGGGTACCCGATGGGCAAAGAAATGAGCACAGCGCTCGGCCAGATCATCATAGCAGATGATGTGATCGCTGCCATTGCGGGGATGGCCGCGACTGAGTGTTATGGCCTCGTGGGGATGGCAGGTAGGAGCATTCAGGACGGCATCGCGGAGCTTCTCGGGCGCGAAAACATTGCCCGGGGAGTGGAGGTTGCCGTGGATGGCGACGAAGTCAAGGTGGACCTCTACATCATAGTCGAGTACGGTACTCGCATAACTGAGGTGGCTAACAACGTTATGGACAAAGTCAAATATGTTCTGGAGTCCATGACTGGGCTCCGGGTTTCTGAGGTCAACATCACGGTCCAGGGAGTGCGAGTGGGGGCGGGCAGAAAGGAACGACGCAGATAATGGCAGCGACACAGGCCCCCGGGCCTCGACTTCAGGCCCTGGACGGTCCCGGCCTGCTCCGAGCTTTCGCAGGCGGGGTTGCGTGGCTGGGCGAGAACAAGAACATCGTCGACTCTCTCAATGTGTTCCCGGTCCCGGATGGAGACACGGGTACCAACATGTACCTCACCCTCACCTCTGCGTTGCGCGAAGCAGAGAAGGCTGGATCGGCCGGGGTAGGACCGGTGGGCGACGCGATCGCCATGGGATCACTGATGGGCGCACGTGGGAACTCCGGCGTAATATTCTCCCAACTGATGCGGGGGTTCGCAAAACGTCTGCACGGTGCGGAGCAAGCTGACCCCGTGGAGTTCGCCGCCGCCCTGCAGGAAGCGTCAAACGTGGCGTACAAGGCGGTGATGAGGCCCGTCGAAGGGACTATCCTGACAGTGGCGAGAATGGGCGCTCGTGCAGCGCTGCATGCGGCGAGGGAAGGAAAGGACATCCTGGGGGTTCTTGATGCGGCCATCAGGCAGTCCGAGATGACCCTCGAGCGAACGCCAGATATGCTTGCTACATTGAAGGAAGCAGGCGTGGTGGACGCAGGGGGCAAAGGGTTCGTGTTCTTCCTGCTCGGGTTCGCAAGCGCCCTCCGAGGAGAACCCATGCCCCGGCCCACCCAGGAGGCCGTCCCAGAGGCCGCACCCCCAAGAGCGCAGGTGGCCGCGGAGCCAGTCCGGGCGGCCAGGCAGCGGCTGGAGTACACCTACTGCACCGAGTTCATAGTCCGCGGGGATCGTCTGGATGCGGATGCCATCAGGCGGTCTATCTCGAGCGAGGGCGACTCCATGCTTGTCGTGGGTGGTCCGGATGCCATCAAGGTCCACATCCACACCAACTTCCCCGGCAGGGTACTCGAGGCCTGTATCTCCCAGGGCTCGCTGCACGAAATACACATAAACAACATGGAGGACCAGGAAGAGGAGTTCCGGGCGAGGGGAGGACCGGAGCCGGTAACAGGCGCCAAGCCTTCGCCTGTCCGCGAGGTGGGGGTGGTCGCCGTCGCGGTAGGTGAAGGCATTGAGGCGATCCTGAGGAGCCTCGGGGCGGACGTCATCGTCACTGGCGGCCAGACGATGAATCCGAGCATCCAGGAGATCGTCGCAGCCGTTGATAGCGTTGCCGCGAAAGATGTCATCGTGCTTCCCAACAACAGCAACGTTGTTCTCACGGCGAGGCAGGCGGCTCAGGTGGCGCAGACGAACGTACATGTTATCCCGACGCGTACTGTCCCGCAGGGGATGGCTGCGCTCCTTGCAGTTTCGCAGCAGGCTTCGCTGGAAGAGAACATCGCTCGAATGACTGAGGCCGCCGATCGGGTCAAGACGGGAGAAATCACCTACTCCGTCCGGGACTCCAAGGTCAACGGGTTCACAATCCGAGAGAACGACGTGATCGGCCTGCTCGACGGCGAGCTGACCGTGGCCGGC
>JANLFS010000012.1:9243-14841 GCA_024655925.1 Bacillota bacterium
CGGCGAGAGCCGGCAGGATGTGACCAGGCAGCTGTTGTCCCAGCTACTTGACGAGGCAGCGGAGATAGTCACGATCCTCTACGGAGCGGGGGTGACCGAAGAAGAAGCCCGGGCCCTCGTTGCCGCAATCAGGGATGACTACCCCGATGTCGAATTCGAGCTGCAATATGGTGGGCAGCCGCTCTACTATTATCTCATCTCGGTAGAATAGTACCGGCTAAGTCCGGAAGGGGGGATTCTAATGGCCCGAATAGCTATCGTCACCGACAGCACGGCTGATCTGCCCACCTCAATGTACCGCGAGCGTGACATCGTGGTGGTGCCTCTCACTGTTCACTTTGGAGAAGAAACCTACACGGATCAGGTCGACCTCACGAGCAAGCAGTTCTTCGAGAAGCTTCAGAAGAGCCCGATCATGCCGAGGACATCCCAGCCGTCTCCTGCTGATTTCATAGCCGTGTACGAGCGACTCCTGGGGTCCTATGACCACATTTTCTCATTGCACATCTCCTCCAAGCTCAGCGGCACATATCAGAGCGCCAAGATAGCCGCGGAGACCCTGAAGTCCCCAGCCATCGAGGTTGTCGATACCATGACCGTCTCATTGTGCACTGGACTCGTCACGCTCGCCGCCGCAGATGCGAGGGATGTCCACAATGACCCGGAAGAAGTGCGGCGTGCGGTCCGTCACGTCATGGATACGTTTGGTCTGCTGTTCACTGTTGGTACCTTGCTCTACCTCGAGAAGAACGGACGTATCGGCAAGGCTGCCGCGCTCCTGGGGGGGCTTCTTTCGATAAGGCCCATTCTATCGATGTCAGAGGGGGAACTGACCGCGGTGGAGCGTGTTCGGGGACAAGGCAGGGTTCTACCACGTGTGCTAGAGATCATGGAGTCCCGCGTTGACAGATCTCACCCGGTGGACGTGGCGGTGTTGCACGCGGTCGATCCCCAGCGCGGCGAGGAATGGATGGAGGCGGTCCGGGAGCGGTTTACATGCAGGCGCATATTCCTGACCGAGTGCGGGCCCGTGGTCGGTACGCACTCCGGACCCGGAGCGCTCGCTGTTGGCTGGTACCCCAGCATACATCAGTGATATGCGCGTGATTGCAGGGACCGCCGGGGGGCGTCGCCTCCTAGCGCCACCTGGGCGGACAACCCGTCCGACGACCGACCGGGTACGTGAATCGGTCTTCGCCATCCTGGCCCTGCGCGTACAGGAGGCCCGAGTACTCGATCTGTTCGCCGGTTCCGGGAGTCTCGGGATCGAGTCCCTATCCCGGGGCGCTTGTTCTTGTGTTTTCGTGGACAAAAGCCGCGTTGCGTGCGAGTTCATAGAGCGCAACCTCACGAGCCTCGGGTTTCGGGACAGAGCACGGGTGATGTGCGCGGACTGGAGGGTTGCGCTCCACGGCAGGTTTGGTGCGGAGGGCGCAGGGGACGCTCGGTTCGATCTGGTCTTCGTGGACCCACCGTATGAGTCAGGGGTTCACGGAAACGTCCTGACCGAACTCGACTTGCAGGGGTCAGTTCTCCATTCAGGCCTGGTTGTCTGCGAGTATTCGGCCCACGTCCGGCCGGGGGAGACCCTCGGGAGATTGCGAAGGTTCCGCGAGGAGAGATACGGTGAAACCCTGGTAGGATTCTACATGTACATGCCGGAGGGATGACTGTTGACCGTGGCGATTTGCCCCGGGACGTTCGACCCCGTCACAATGGGGCATCTCGACATCATAAGGCGCGCGGCCGCGGTGTTCGACCGTGTCATAGTCGCGATCCTGGATAACCAGGGCAAGACACACTGTTTCTCCCTTTCGGAACGCCTCCAGATGTTGGAGGATTCATGCGCTGACCTCCCAAACGTGGAGGTGGACCATTTCGACGGCCTGCTCGTGGAGTATGCAAGGCGCCGCGGGGTCCGTGTGGTTGTCCGTGGCCTGCGGGCCGTCTCCGACTTCGAGTTCGAATTCACGATGGCCCTCATGAACAGAAGGCTCGATCCAACAGTGGAGATCATGTTCATGATGACATCGACTGAGTACTCATACATAAGCTCAAGCCTTATCAAGGAAGTCGCCCGGTTCGGAGGGGATATCACCGGATTAGTGCCCGAGGCCGTAGCCGGCCGGGTGCGTGCCAAGTGCGAAGGGACGTGATGAGTTGGTCAAGCAGTCAGTCATCGAATGCCTGGATCGCCTCGAGAACCTGATCGAGACGAGTTCACGCATTCCCATTGTCGGCAAACGGATTGTGGATAGGATCGAGGTCTTGGAACTGATCGACCAGATCCGCATCGCGTTGCCGGAGGAGATACGTCAGGCTGAACTCCTGCTAGCCGAGAGGAAGAACATCGTCACCGAGGCTAAACGGGAGGCAGAGGTTATACGTGACCACGCGACGGAAGAGCGGGCGAAACTCGCGGCTGAGAGCGATATCGTCGCTCTCGCTCGTGACCAGGCCGAAAAGCTCCTCCAGGAAGCCCGCCGAGATGCAGCAGAGGTTAAGGCCGGGGCGGACGATTATGCCGAGTCGACCCTAACCTCTCTTGAAGAGACGCTGCAGAGAACCGCGAGGGTCGTGAGAAAGGGAATTGAGGAACTGAGGCGCCGGAAGGTCAGTTCCTGACCCGGAAACCACTGACCCGGGGTCTATGTACGAGTGCAGCCAAGGCTGCGGGAATCAAGGTGACCCCCAGGGCTCCTGCAAGGTTGGCGCAGGATGCCCAGAAGGTACCGAAGAACCCGGGGACCGTCCACACTCCAGCCTGAGGTGGTACTGCCATCGCGTGCGACGCCCAAGGGCCGGTCTCCCACAGGACAATGGCCACGGCGCCCGCGAGTATTGCGTGGAGGATGCGGGCGAAGAAGTACGGCGCAAGTCTGACATCTGTTCCAAAGAGCATGCTGGCGACCTGGGCGAATACCGACAGCCCGCTCCAGGCGATGACCGCACTGGCAATCACCAGGCGCTGTGCGAGAGGCGCCGCTGCGCGACTTGCCAGCTCGGAGCCTATGGTTATCTCAAACACGCCGGATACCATGGGGTGGACCAGTTCCTTCGAGATTCCAAGCGGCGTCAGCGCGGCCGAGATGGGGGCGGCGATCAGATCGGTGACGCGGAACACGCCAAGGACTCTCACGATCACTGAGAACATCATGATGCATCCACCTATGAGGAGGAGCGTGTTCACGGATTCTCGTACGGAGTCCCCGAAGATCTGGCCGAACGACCGCGAATCCTGCTTGCGGGCGGTGTACAGCTCGTGGGCAGCGCGCGCGAGAATGGACTCGCGACGGTAATACTGGTCGTCGCGGTCGGAGGAGCAATCGCGGCCGTAGAACCTCAGAGTGAGGCCCACCAACACGGCGGAGATGTAGTGAGCGGCGGCGATAACAGGCCCCAGTGCAGGGGTGTGGAACATCCCTACGGCAACCGCGCCCACCATGAACAGTGGGTCTGCGGTATTGGTGAATGACACCAGGCGTTCCGCCTCGACCTGAGAGCAGAGCCCCTCGCGGCGGAGTCGTGATGTTATCCTTGCCCCGATCGGGTAGCCCGACGCGAGGCCCATCGCAAAGGCGAAGGCTCCGACGCCGGGTACATTGAACACAGGGCGCATGAAAGGCTCGAGAAGCGCCCCGATGAAGTGGACGACACCCAGGCCCATCAGGACCTCTGATGCGATGAAGAACGGCAGGAGTGCGGGGAACACCACGTCCCAGAAGACCCTGAGACCATCCAGTGAGGCCCGGAACGAGACTTCTGGGAGGGCAATAATGGCCAGAGTCACAAAGGCTCCCAGAGCAGCCAAGCCGTATACGCTTCTCCTTCTGGGTTCCAACCTTCTCTTCATTTACTAGAGCACTTCCTTTCAGGCGGGCGGGTCGTCCCCAAATCTATATTTCCGAATGCCCCGGCCTATGCGGCAGGATTTCATTGAGTACGGTAGAATATGACCGACGGTGCGTGCCGTCGCTCTCTCAACCAGCATGAAAGGGGTGGACGGGTTGAACCATCCTGCGGCAAACTGGGTGCCCCGTACCCTTCTGATTGCCCTCGTGGTTCCCGCTGTTCTCGTAGTGCTTGCATATGTTTCGCAGGGAGCGCCTGCTGTGCTACGCGTGGGTGACCGAGGAGACTCCGTTATCGAACTCCAGGAGTACCTCAGCTTGGCGGGGTACCTGGACGGCGCAGCCGACGGCATATTCGGACCAGCCACTCTCAGTGCGGTACGCAGGTTCCAGGCTGATGCCAAGCTGGACGTAGATGGAGTAGTCGGCGCCAGTACCTGGGACGCACTCCTTTCGGTGGCTGCAGCCAAGGCGACACGGACCTACGTGGTGCGCCAGGGTGACACCATGTACGACATCGCGCTCCGGTTCGGCGTAACGGTTGAGGCGATTGCTGCGGCAAGCGGCATCTCCAGACCTGAACTGATCCGGCCTGGGCAGGAACTGGTGATCCCGGCCGATCCTGGCTCTCGATCTCGATCTGCCAGGGGCGACGTGGAGCTTGTCCACTGGAGCCGGGCCCGCGAGATCTTCACCTACAGAGCGACCATAATCGACGTCGAAACCGGGCTCTCATTTCGGGTGCAGCGGCGCGGTGGCTACAACCACGCAGATGCTGAACCCTTGACTGCTGAGGACACCGCGGTGATGAAGCGGATATACGGCGGCAGTTGGAGTTGGAATCGTCGCGCTGTGGTGGTGGTAGCCGGGGGCCACCGGATGGCGGCGTCGATTAATGGTTTCCCGCACGGAGGCGGGGAAATCACGAACAACAACTTCAACGGACATTTCTGCGTGCATTTCCTCGGGAGCCGCACTCATGCGAGCAACTCCCTGGACCCTGACCACCAGCGGCAGGTTCGTGTCGCAGCCGGGTATTGACGGAGTCTGCTGCGGCGGTTGGCCCGTGGTTCCCAGGAACATGGCATCGCCATGTTCTCTTTTTTGGGCCAGTTGTGTCCGTAGTCACAAAGTTGAGGAGGTTCGACTTAATGAAGATCCTGGTAGTCAACTGCGGCAGCTCGTCGGTAAAGTACCAGCTATTCGACATGACGGACGAGTCGTGTCTAGCGCGGGGCATTGTGGAAAGGGTGGGCACCCCAGAGGCCTTTCTCGTCCATGAGCCCGCTGGCCGGCCTAAGGTCAAGAAGGATGTGCATGCCAAGAACCACGAGGAGGCTCTGAAGTACGTCTTCGAGGTGCTCGTGGATCCCGAGGTCGGCGTCATCAGTGACCTCAGCGAAGTGTCGGCCATAGGCCATCGGGTTGTGCACGCGGGCGAGAAATTCGCCTGCTCCGTCGCTATTACCGATGAGGTCATGCAGGCTCTTCGGGACTGCCAGGACCTCGCTCCACTCCACAACCCACCGAACATCATGGGGATTGAGGCCTGTCAGAGATTGATGCCCGGGCTTCCGATGGTCGGAGTGTTCGATACCGCATTCCATCAGACTATGCCCAAGGAGGCCTACATGTACGCTCTTCCTTACGAGATCTACACCAAGTACGGAGTGCGGCGGTACGGCTTCCACGGGACTTCCCACAGGTACGTGTCGGCACGGGCCGCCAGCCTTCTGGGCAAGAAGTT
>JANLFS010000012.1:14851-39805 GCA_024655925.1 Bacillota bacterium
AGTTGGAAGAAGTATGCCTCGTGACATGCCATCTCGGAAACGGGTCCAGTCTGGCTGCGGTCAAGCATGGCGAATCCATCGACACCACCATGGGATTTACACCTCTTGAGGGAGTTGTCATGGGCACCAGATGCGGTGACATCGACCCCGCGATTGTGTCGTTCCTCGTGGAGAAACTAGGTATGAGCGTGAGTGAAGTCACCCTCGGGTATCTCAACAAGAAGTCGGGAGTCTTTGGCCTATCTGGCGGCCTGTCCAACGACTTCAGGGACTTGGAGGAGGCCGCTGCCCGTGGCCATGAACTCGCCACGCTGGCGCTGAATGTCTTCGCCTACAGGCTGGTAAAGTACATAGGGGCGTATGCAGCGGCTATGGGCGCGCTAGACGGCATCGTGTTCACTGCGGGAATAGGCCAGAACTCCCCTGAGATGCGGCAGAGGGTGTGCGATCGCCTCGGGGTGTTCGGAGTCAAGCTGGACCCGGAGAAGAATAAGATTCGCGGATCGGAGCAGATCATATCCACGCCCGACTCGCGGGTCGCCGTGATGGTTGTGCCAACCAACGAGGAAATTGTCATCGCGCGTGACACCGCTCAGCTCATCAACGGGGGAAAAGCCGGATAGGCAGCTACACGCTGCATGCTGGAGAATCACGAAATACGGGGTGAACTTGGGTGCGCATAGACCTCAGCCCGATTCAGGACCAAAAGGGTGCGACCATTGATGTCGAGCGAGTAGAGAGGTTTGATCCGATCGATCTCGGCCGGTCCGCCCTGGCCTTCCCCGAACCGGTGCGGTTCGTAGGAAAGGCCACCAATACCGGAGATGGGATCATCCTCTCCGGGACCGCGTGGGCGTCGACACGAGCAGTATGTGACAGGTGCCTGACGGAGTTCGATATGAAGGTGGAGGTGCCCATCTTCGAAACCTACTACCGGGCGGGCACTGCTGCGGCACGGCAGGACGAGGATGGGCGCACCTACCACGGGGACGAGGTGGACATCACCCCCGCCATAGAGGCGGCAATTGTGCTCTCCCTTCCCATCAGGATAATCTGCCGTGAAGACTGCCGCGGTCTGTGTACGGATTGTGGAGCCAACCTCAACGAGGGACCTTGCTCGTGCGGGCGTAGGACCTGATGCGCACGTGCGACTCGGGCCCATGACGCAGGCAGGCTGGGCGCAAGAAGGCTATTGCCTGAGGCGGCTAAGCATAGTACAATATGGGCGCTTGACGATTTGAGAGGGGGTGTCGAGGTTTTCCGCGACGGCGCCGTGCTGCGCTGGGCGCGGACGACCTTCGCTATGGGCAATCCCAAACAGAAGTTCGGTAAGTCGCGCACGCGCAAGCGCCGCGCGAACTGGAAGACATCGGCCCCTGTCCTTGCAGCGTGCCCTCGGTGCAAGAAACCGAGACTTCCACATACGGTGTGTGACGAGTGCGGCTACTATGATGGGGGGAAGTCATCCGGGTTGCGGAATAGGGAGCGGAGCCAGATTGAGTGTTGAGCGGATTCACTCGAACAAGACACTGTTCGGATGAAGCCGCTCTGCGCTTTCATGGGGGGTTAGGACGTGACAATCGCCGTTGACGTGATGGGGGGGGACCTCGGTCCCGCCGAGATGGTGGCGGGAGCGATGGACGCCGCGCGCGAATACGGATCAGACCTGATCCTGGTCGGGGACGAACGGGTGATACAAGAGCACCTGCGTGCACTCGGAGTCAATATGTCCGATGCCCGGGTCCAACACGCATCCGAATCCATTTCCATGGACGAGGAGCCGATGCAGGCCGTGCGGCACAAGCGCGATTCTTCTCTCGTGGTTGCTGCCCGCCTCGTCCGGGACGGTTCTGCCCAAGCCTTGGTGAGTGCGGGCAGCACTGGAGCGGTTGTGGCTACAGGCCCTCTTATTGTGCGCAGGCTGCCCGGCGTCCTGCGTCCCGCTCTTGGAACTCCGGTCCCTACCACCGCCGGCCCGTGTGTGCTGTTGGACGTGGGTGCGAACCCCGAGTGCCGGCCCGAGCACCTGTTGCAGTTCGCGATCATGGGAGCAGCGTACAGCACTGCCTTGTTCGGAATAGAACGCCCCCGGGTTGCTCTGCTCAACAACGGCACTGAGGAAATCAAGGGGAACAGCCTCACCGTGGCGGCATACAGGCTTCTTTCCGATGCGGATCTGAACTTCGTCGGCAATGTGGAAGGAAGGGGGATCCCATTCGGCGAGGCAGATGTGGTGGTGTCGGACGGGTTCACTGGGAACATCGCCCTCAAGTGCATGGAGGGAGTGGGACTGGCGATCTTCGATATGATCCGTGCGGCAGTCAGGGAGAGTCTCCGATCCAAGATTGGAGGACTCATGCTCAAGCCAGCCTTGCGAGGCGTGGGGAAACGACTCGACTACGCGGAGTATGGTGGAGGACCCCTTCTTGGTCTCGCAGGTCTGGTCGTCAAGGCCCACGGCAGCTCCAACCGGCGGGCGTTCAAGAGCGCGATACGTGTCGCCGGGGAGGCGCTTACAGGCGGAATAGTGGACAGGATGAGGGCTGCGTTCGCGCCCCAGGCCGGCACTTGATCTACCCGGCAGCCGACGGTAAGATTGAACTCAGGAATATGTTCGATTATCGGAGACTGGAGGCGCCCAGAATGACAGAAGCAGAGATCCTCGCGAGAGTGCGGGAGATCGTCTCGGAGAAACTCGGGATCCCTGAAGAGGACATAACCCCTGAGTCGAATTTCGTGGAGGACCTGGGGGCAGATTCGCTCTATCTCAACGAGATAGTGTATGACCTTGAAGAGGAGTTCAACATGAGAGTCCCGGACTCGGATTTCGATGTCCTGAGGACTGTGGGGCAGGCGGTGACTTATATCCACTCACGTGTGCACGGGGATTCCTAACGTTGAGGCCGCGATAGGATACGCCTTCCGTGACCCCTCGCTGCTCGTGGAAGCGCTGACCCACAGCTCCTGGGCGGCCGAAGAGGGCGTTGGACGTGCAGCCAGCAATGAGCGGTTGGAGTACCTGGGTGATGCTGTGCTCAAGATGGTAGTTGCTGAGCACCTGCTCTGGGTCCTGCCGACATCGGATGAGGGCCGGCTGTCCAGAATCTCCGCTCAAGTGGTGAGTGGGCGAGCTCTGGCCAAGGCCGCGGCAGGGCTTGAGCTTCCATCCCACCTGCGCCTGGGCCGGGGCGAGGACCTGACTGGCGGGAGGGCCAAACCCAGGAACCTCGCGGGCGCGATGGAAGCCCTCATAGGCGCGATCTATCTCGATGCAGGCCTTGATGCCGCGCGACGTTTCATCCTGGACGCCCTGGCGCATACAATGGACCAGGCGATCCATGGGCCGGCCCCGGATTTCAAGACTACGCTCCAGGAGACTGCCCAAGGCAACTCTCTCGGACCCGTGACCTATCGCATTGTGGAGCAGGTGGGACCTGCGCACAGACCGAGATTCACCGCCGAGGTCCTCCTCGGAGACTCAGTGGCAGGAAGGGGAGAGGGCACCACAAAGCGGGCTGCGGAGCAGGAAGCGGCGCGGGCCGCACTTCGGTCGATTCACTTCGAAGGGTAGAGTCACGCGCTGCTGCAGGATCGCTCCCGCCCATGTCGAAAGCTTTCCTGGCGCCGAGCCGGCGGCCAGCCACGATCTGGTCATCGCAACGTTCATGCATTCTCAAGGAGGGTGTCGCTCGATGGAAGCGCTGAAGGTGTCGGCCCAGTCGAATCCGAAGGCTGTCGCGGGGGCGCTTGCCGCGGTCCTTCGTGAGCGAGGTTCGGTGGAGGTTCAGGCAGTGGGGGCTGGAGCGGTAAACCAGGCGGTCAAGGCGATAGCGATCACCCGGGGGTTCGTGGCTCCGAACGGCGTAGATCTTGTGACAATTCCCGCGTTCGCCGAAATCCAGATCGACGGGGAGGAGCGTACCGCCATCAGGTTCATTGTACAACCCAGGTAGAAGAGAACATGGAACCGACCGCGCCGCAGGCGCGGTCTTTCGCTCTCCGACGGTGTGCCCTGGTGCTGCAACAGGACCCAGGGTTTCTCCATTCGAACCGAACCCTCGCATATTCCCCCGGTGTGCCCAGTATTGTGGTACCGGGACAAGTCGGGGCGTTGTGCGGGGAGGAGGCAGCGGTGAGCAATGGGAGACACCGAGGAGTTGAATCTCGTCAGGCGATGCAGGGCAGGTGATGGGCCGTCCCAAGAGCAGCTGGTGAGACGGTATACTGCGATGGTCCGCCACATCGTGTGGTCGATGAAGGTCCGCCCGTGGGAAACGGAAGATGCTGCGCAGGAGGGATTCATAGGTTTGATCCGGGCCATGCGCGAGTTCGATCCCACGAGGGCAGACATCAGATTCAGTACCTTCGCCTACCTGTGCATCATGAGGAGAGTCATTAGCTACACAGCGCGCGGGAGGAATTCCGGAAACCGAGTCCTTGCCATTGCCATCCCCATCTCTTCATTTGCAGGCGACGTTGGACCCGCAAAGGCAATCTCGCCTGAAGACACGGTGGTCGAGAGAGAAAGCGCGGGCCTGCTGGACCGAGTGCTCCGCTGTCACCTGTCCTCTCTGGAATACCTGGTGGCAGCGATGATGGCGGCCGGGTTTTCCGCTCGAGAAATCTCTCAGACAACGGGACTCCCGGCTAAGTCCATCGACAACGCGCGGACTAGGACCAGGTACAAACTGGCAAGGCTGCTCCGGCAGTACGGGACGCTCACGAATCCCGACATCCCTCGCGCTCGACGCAGGAGGGAAGACCTGTACGTGCGGCCGCCGGGCGAGCCTATTCCGCTGACCGGTGCCGTATGGTAGAATAGTGGCCGTAAGCGGGCCGGGTCCTTCCGGCCTGCTTTTTAAGGAGGACATGTCTTGTACCTCAAGAGACTCTCGCTTTACGGGTTCAAGTCGTTCGCGGGCCGGGTGGACCTCGATTTCTCTCCTGGCGTTGTCGGCATCATCGGCCCAAACGGCGTTGGGAAGAGCAACATTGCAGATGCAGTCAGGTGGGCACTTGGTGAACAAAGCGCCAGACTGCTTCGGGGATCGAAGATGCAGGACGTCATCTTCGCTGGGACAGAGCGCCGCCGCGCACTCAGCTTTGCCGAGGTGACGCTCGTGTTCGACAACTCCGACCGGTTTCTCGGCATCGAGTTCGATGAAGTGACAGTCACCCGAAAGATCTTCCGGTCGGGCGAGGGTGAGTACTTCCTGAACGGCGTGGCCTGCCGGCTCCGGGACATCGTGGACCTGTTCTCCGGGACCGGCCTGGGTCGTGAGGCCTATTCCGTAGTGGAGCAGGGCAAGTTAGACGCCATACTGTCTGCAAGGCCTGAGGACCGTAGGTACGTGTTCGACGAGGCGGCCGGGATCATGAAGTACCGCAACCGGAAGCGGGAGGCCGAACGTAAACTTCAGGAAGTCCAAACCAACCAGGTGCGCGTGGGGGACCTCGCAGCCGAACTCGCAAGTCAACTCCCGAGCCTCGAGGCTGGGGTGGCACAGGTTCTACGCTACCGTGAACTCATAGACTGCCTCGAGACCCTGGAACGAGACCTTCTTTGCTCCGATCTCTACGGCCTTTCGAGGGGACTGGAGACAGTAAGGACGACCCGCACCGAACTGCAGTCCGCCTCGGATGCTGCGCAGGTGACCCTGGCGGAAAAGGAAGCCAGGCTCGAGGCCGGGAGGATGCAGCTCGCCGAGATGGACGCGGCTCTCGAAAGCCTGCACCAGGCGTCCGCCCAGGCGGCAGCGATGGTAGAGAGGGAGCAAGGACGCCTCATGCTTGCGGACCAACGCGTGCAGGCATCTCTCGCTCGCGCTCGGGAACTTGAGGTTATGCGCGCCGAGAGAGAGTCGCGACTCGCCGAAGTCGTCCGCGAGCGAGACGACGCCGCGAGGAGACTCGAGGCAGCCAAGGTCGAATGGGAGACAGCCTCTCGCGAGGTGTCCGAGAAGGAGAGCTTCGCAAGGGAGAAGGCCCTGGAGAGAGAGAGAGCCGAGACTGAGCTGGACAGGGTGAAGGCGGAGCTCTTCGATGTGCTGTCGGAGACAGCAGAGTATCGTTCGCGGGCCGGCGCGGCCAGGACCGCTGAGATGTCGGGTGAGGCCAGACTTGCCAGGCTCAAGGCGCAGATTGACGAGAGGTGTCGAGGTGTAGCACAATCCGAGGCCACTGAGGTCCAACTTCGAGCACGCCTGAAGGGCCTGCGCGCAGAGCTTGAGGCTGCCAGGGCCGAGACGGAGGGTCTGGCGGAGAGGCTGAATCTTGCCAGACGAAGTGCATCAGAGCGGCTTCACAGTGCCGAGCAGGCCAGGGCGGAGCTTTCCAGGCTGGAGGCCACTTACTCCGGGCTGGAGGCCCTGCAGGCACAGTATGAGGGATACGGCCGCGCGGTCCGGGCATTGCTCGGGGCTGAAGCAAGACCCCACCCGGGGCTCCACGGGGTAGTAGCGGAGCTGATCCAGGTTCCGAGGGAATATGAGGTGGCCGTGGAGGCTGCCCTCGGGGGCTCAGTGCAGAATATCGTGGCCGAAACGGCCGAGGATGCGGAGCGGGCAGTCAGGTTCCTTAAGGATCGGCGGGCGGGCCGCGCCACTTTCCTTCCTCTCGATATCCTACGTCCATCCGTGATTCGCCTCGATGAACTGCCACAGGGCTTGCCGGGAATCATCGGCATAGCGTCCGAGCTGGTGGGTTGCTCCGCCAGACACCGGGCGGCTGTGGATTATCTACTCGGACGTGTCGTCGTCGTGGCCGATCTCAATTGTGGGATACAGCTCGCCAGGACGTGGGGCAGGGGCCGGTGCCGCATAGTGTCGAAAGATGGTGACGTCATATCATCCGGCGGTGCCATCACCGGAGGTGAGGCTCCGGACAGGCGGGGCGGGTTGCTCACGAGGACCCGCATGCTGCGGGATCTCAGGTCAGAGATGGATGAGGCCAGGTCGCGCCTTGGACAATGTGAGGCTGCTCTTGCCGAGGCAGCCGCGGCTGCGGATGAGGCGGACCGTGCGCGTGTTGCTGCTCTGGACCGCGAATCCGCTCTTGAGCAGAGTATCAGGGAAACCCAGGAGGAGCTGCGTGGGGTGGAGGCCTTGCTCTCACGCGCGCGTGAGGAGATCTCCAATTTCCGCTTTGAGCTGGAGACGGTTGAAGTGGAACTCGCCAGGGAGCGGGACGAGGGTTGCCGGTTTTCGGAGAAAGCAGCTGAGGCGGACCGAACGCGCGCCACTCTGGAGAAAGAGGTTGCGAGACTCTCGGCTGCGGTCAGTCGGCTCCGGGAAGAAGAGAGCGACGCCGCTCGGAAGCAGGCCGACGCTGGTGCCCGGGCGGAGTTGGCAAGGGAGAGACTAGCTTCACAAGTGTCTTCCTACGACCGGCTCCTCAAGGATGTTGCCCGCGCAGAGTCCTCTTTGGCACAATGCTCCCTCGATGAACGACAGGCAAAGGTGGACGCCGAGGCCGCCAGGTCAGATGTTGAAGACGCGAGGGCAAAGGCTCAAGAGCTGGCACTTGCGCACCGCCTTGCCCAGGAGGAGCTAGATGAAGCCCGTGCTCGCCGCGCACGCGAGCTTGACACGGTGAATGCTCTCGAGCGGGAAGTCCGAGCCATGCGAAGATCCCACTCGGCCATGTCGGACAAGCTCCAGCAAGCTCTGGTGAGTGAGGCCCGGCTCTCTACGGAATACGACGCCTGTGAGGCCCGGCTTCGCGAAGCCTATGGGATTGATGCAGCAACCGCTATCGCCCGAGAGGTGCGCCTTGAATCCAGGGATGCTCAGGTGGCTGAGATCACCCGTCTCCGGGGGGCCGTGGCGGATCTGGGTCCAGTGAACCACACCGCGATCGAGGAGCACCGGGCAGTGTCAGAGAGGCATGCCTTTCTCGTCGGCCAACTCCGGGACCTGGAGGAGGCCAGGGCGTCTCTAGATGAAGTCATACGAGAGAGTGAGCGCACGTGCAGGAGGCGGTTCCTCGAGACTTTCGAGGCGATCAGAGGGGAGTTCGCCGCAATATTCACGGACATATTCGGGGGCGGCAAAGCCGATCTTGTCCTCGAAGACGACTCCAATCCTCTGGAGTGCGGAATCGAGATCATCTGCCAGCCTCCAGGCAAGAAACTGTCCACACTGACTCTCCTCTCAGGGGGAGAGAGAGCGCTGGTTGCGATAGCTCTCCTCTTCGCGGTGATGAGAGTGAAGCCGAGTCCCATGTGTGTGCTGGACGAGATAGACTCCTCCCTTGACGAGGCGAACGTGGCGAGGTTCGTGGAGTTGGTGAGGTCGTTTGCGCACCGTGTGCAGATTTTCCTGGTTACGCACAGGAAGCGCACCATGGAGTGTGCGGATGAACTCTATGGGGTCACCATGGAAGAATCGGGGATATCCAAGGTCCTTTCGGTTCGGGCGACAGAGCAACCGGCACGAAGGTAGAGGTGTTACAGTGGCTGCATCATTCCTGAGCGCAATCAAAGCTGGCCTCGCGAGGACGAGAAATGCCCTGGTGGGACAGATTGAATCAGTGTTCGCAAGAGGGTCCGGGCTGGATTCGGACGTCCTGGACGAACTGGAGGCTGCGCTCATAGAGGCCGATCTCGGGGTGGCGGCGACACACTCCATCATGGAGGCCTTGCGCGACCGAGCGGCAAAAGGCGAGAGAATCAGTGAGGACGTTGTTCGCAACCTCCTGGAAGCTGAGATCCTCGACATACTCGGACCGACCCCGGTCGGGCTCTTGAAGGCCGACGAGCCTCCCACCGTCATCATGGTCGTCGGTGTGAACGGCACAGGTAAGACCACATCCATAGGCAAGCTGGCCGCTTTCCTGTCTGGGCAGGGGACCCGGGTCATACTCGGGGCGGCGGACACTTTCCGGGCGGCTGCCATCGATCAGTTGGAGGTCTGGGGCAACCGCGCGGGGTGCCAAGTCATACGTCAGAAAGAAGGCTCGGACCCGGCGGCGGTGGCGTTTGACGCGTATCACGCAGCGGTCGCACGACGGGCGGAGTACCTGATTGTGGATACCGCAGGCAGGCTTCATACCAAGACCAACCTAATGGAGGAACTGCGCAAGGTCAAGAGGGTTCTCGCGCGCGAGCGGGATTCCGCTCCTCACGAGATCCTGCTGGTGTTGGACGCCACCACCGGCCAGAACGCAGTCGCCCAGGCGAAGGCCTTCAACGATGCCGTGGGCGTGACTGGCATCGTCCTCACCAAACTGGATGGGACCGCGCGCGGCGGAATAGTGGTTGCGGTGGCCCAATCGCTTGGGATACCGGTGAAGTTCGTGGGGGTCGGAGAAGGGCTTGATGACTTGAAGCCATTCCACCCTGAGGACTTCGTTCGCGGCTTGCTCAGAAGTTGACACCTGATCGACCCTACGCTATACTCTGTGTGTAAAGGGATTGACCTTAACACTCTTGCCGGGAGGAGTTGACGCCCCATACTAGACAAGATGGTCAGAATGGGTGTGCTCCTCGACTGGTATGCTCCACTCCTCACTGCGCGGCAAAGGGAGATCTGCGCGCTCCATTTCGCCGAGGACTACTCACTTGCCGAAATCGCTGAACTCTTCGGGGTGACGCGGCAGGCGGTACACGACACTATCGCCAGGGCCGAGAGGTCGCTCGAACGGTGCGAAAGGACTTTCGGGTGGGCCTCTCTTGCAGATTCCATGGTGCAGGGTCTGGCGGAAGTCGATGTGGCCTTGGCGGCCGTAGCCCACAGCGATCCTGAGGCGCGACAGAAAGCAGGGCGCGCGAGGGCGATCGTGGCGAGGCTTACCGAGGCAGTACAGAGAAAGGGGGCTTCCCCGAGTGTTTGAGAACCTTGCCGGGAAGCTTCAGGAGGCATTCAGGAAGCTCCGCAGCCGGGGTAAGCTGACTGAGCGCGATGTGGACGCCGCGCTTCGGGAGGTCCGGGTTGCCCTCCTGGAAGCGGACGTCAACTTCAAGGTCGTCAAGGGTTTCATCGAGAAGGTCCGGACTCGGGCGGTCGGCGAGGAGGTCCTGTCGAGCCTGACTCCAGGTCAACAGGTCGTCAAGATCGTCCACGACGAACTCACGGGCCTGATGGGTGGGGAGTCATCTCGGATTGTCATGTCTCCCAGGCCCCCAACAATTGTGATGCTTGTGGGGCTTCAGGGCTCCGGCAAGACCACGAGCGCCGCCAAGCTTGCAAACCTCCTTCGCAAGCAGGGGCGAAAACCATTGCTCGTGGCGGCGGACGTCTACCGCCCTGCTGCCATCAAGCAGCTTGAGGTACTGGGCCGGCAGTTGGGTGTGGACGTGTTCACGCTCGGGGATCGTACGGACCCGGTCAGGATTGCCGATGCTGCCACAGCCCGGGCCAGGTCGTTGGGGCTCGATGTCGTCATCCTCGACACCGCTGGAAGGCTGCATATCGATGACGAGATGATGGGTGAGCTTGTGCGAATACGCGACGGTGTCCACCCCCATGAAGTCCTGATCGTGGTGGACGCGATGACCGGTCAGGATGCAGTCAATGTGGCCTATACCTTCAACCAGAAGCTAGGCATTGACGGTGTGATCCTCACGAAGCTCGACGGTGATGCGCGCGGTGGGGCGGCTCTATCGGTCAGATCTGTCACGGGGAAGCCGATCAAGTTCGTGGCCACCGGCGAGAAGTTGGATGCTCTCGAGCAGTTTCACCCGGACCGGATGTCCTCACGGATACTGGGCATGGGTGACATACTCACCGTGATCGAGCGGGCACAGGAGGCTTTCGACGCAGAGGAAGCGCGTAAACTTGAGGAGAAGCTCAGGAAGCAGGAGTTCACGCTGGATGACTTCCTGAAGCAACTCCGGGACGTCCGGAAGATGGGGCCCCTCGACCAGATTCTTGGGATGGTGCCCGGGTTTGCCAAATCACGAGAGCTTCGTGACCTGAAGGTGGACGAGAAGCAGCTTGCCCGCGTCGAGGCGATCATCAACTCCATGACGCCAGAGGAGCGCCGGAGTCCAGGGATCATCGACGGTAGCCGCAAACGGAGGATATCCGCTGGAAGCGGCACAAAGGTTCAGGATGTCAATGCACTACTGAAGCAGTTCGAGCAGACCCGCAAGATGCTCAAGCAGTTTGGGGATGCATCGCGACGGGGAGGCCGCCGCGGCAGGCTTCCTTTCATGCCGTAAAATGCGGCATATGCCTGGAGGTGTTATGTAATGGCTCTGAGAATCAGACTTACCCGCACTGGCACAACGAAACAACCCCACTACAGGCTGGTCGTATCAGACTCGCGCTCTCCCAGGGACGGCAGGTTCATCGAGATCCTGGGGCATTATAACCCGAGGTCCAACCCGTCAGAGCTCGTCGTGAACCTCGACCGCGCTCGCGAGTGGATGAAGCGCGGTGCGCGGCCGTCCGATACCGCCCGCGCGCTTCTGGCCAGAGCAGGCCTCAAGTCTGAGTCCCCGGCGGCGGAGCCCACGGCCGAGCGTGCAGATGAATAGGCCGGTGGTGCAGATGCAGCGACCTGTTGGAGAAAGAAGCAACCTCCGAGACCTGGTTCTCTTCCTCGCGTCGAGCCTAGTGGACAACCCGGATCAAGTGGGCGTCAGGGAGATCCAGGGGGATGACGCTGTCATAATCGAGGTCACGGTGGCCCCGGACGACATGGGAAAGATAATCGGGAAGCATGGGAGGATTGCCCGGGCTATCAGGACTGTGACCCGGGCTCTTGCCGCTCGCGAGGGCAAACGTGTCATGGTAGAGATTGTGGAATGACTGAGCCCAGGTTCATCGCGATCGGGGAGGTGGTCGGAGCGCACGGCGTACGCGGGGAGCTGAAAGTCCTGACGTACTCCGGATCTGGCGACAGGTTCGCCGGTGTCGGCCGTGTGTTCCTCGATCTCGACGGACAGAGGGTTGCGGCGGCTGTGGTCTCCGAGCGGCCTCACGGCAAGTTCGCCCTGGTGGGCCTGGAGGGTGTGGAGGACCGGACGGCTGCGGAGCGATTGCGGGGAGCGGTGATCGAGATTCCCCGGGCCGAACTCCCTGACCTCCCAGAAGGCACGTACTATGCTTGCGACCTAGTTGGTCTGACCTGTGAGTCCACCTCGGGGGACCGGCTTGGAACGGTCGTGGATGTCCTGGCAAAACCGGCCAACGACGTGCTCGTAGTCAGAATGGACTCCGGAGAGGAGTTCTTGGTTCCTGCGGTCCGGGAGATTGTGCGCGACGTGGACGTACCCCGGGGAAAGCTGGTCATCCTCGATCTTCCGGGTCTCCGGTAGTGTGGTGAGTCCGACGTGGAAATTGACATCCTTACGATCTTTCCAGGAATGTTCTACGGTGCTCTCTCCGAAAGCATACTCGGGCGGGCGCAGGAGAACGGGATACTCTCGATCCGCAACATCAGGGATTTCGCCGCCGGCCGGCACCGGGTTGTGGACGATTACCCATTCGGTGGCGGGCACGGGATGGTCATGAAGCCTGAGCCGATTGCCGCCGCCATAGAGCACGCGAAGCTGTGCCGGGCGTCTCTTGTGGTGGACGAACCAAGAGTGATCCTCACTACCCCGGCGGGCCGGACCTTCACGCAGGATGTCGCGCGCGAGCTTGCTCAGGTGTCTCACCTCATTATCCTGTGTGGGCACTATGAGGGGATAGACGAGCGGGTGTCAAGTCTGGTCACGGACGAGATCTCCATTGGAGACTACGTCCTGACTGGTGGCGAAATCCCTGCCATGGTCATTGTGGATGCGACTGCCCGCATGATTCCGGGCGTGGTTGGCGAGACGCAGAGCGCGGTCGAAGACTCCTTCTTTGGGGATCTCCTGGATCATCCGCATTACACACGGCCGCGCGTGTGGAGAGGACTCGAGGTGCCCGAAGTCCTGGTGTCTGGGGATCATGAGAGGATTCGCCGGTATCGAAGGCGGGAAGCCTTGCGCCGCACGCTCGAGCGAAGGCCGGACCTGATCGCGAAAGCGAACCTGACCTCTTCTGACCTCGAGATCCTGTGTGAGATCAAGCAGTCGGGGGACGGGGCAAAGGCCAGGTCCGGTGATGGCCGTCTGCCTTGATAAGCCCAGATTCCTTGTGATATACTCACGGTTGTCGAAGAGAGTTCGAGGAGTGGAATGAGATTGAACATAATTGACGCAATCGAGCGGGAGCAACTTCGGTCGGATGTCCCGGACTTCAACCCGGGGGACACAGTCCGCGTACATGTTCGGGTCATTGAAGGCGGCCGCGAACGCATCCAGGTGTTCGAAGGGGTAGTTCTGGGGCGTCACGGTGGCGGAGCTAGGGAGACCTTCACAGTCCGTAAGATCTCCTCAGGTATCGGGGTTGAGAGGACTTTCCCCGTTCACTCCCCCAAGCTCGAGAAGATCGAGCTGTCTCGGCAGGGTGCAGTCAGGAGAGCGAAACTTTACTACCTCCGCGAGAGGGTAGGGAAGAAGGCCAGGATCAAGGAACGCAGACGGAACGAAGGGTAAGCTTCCAAGGGAGGTTCGATCCCCCGTGGGCGACTTTCCAGTGGAAGGGGAAGCCCCAGAATCGAAGACCCCCGATGTCGTAGCGCGCACCCCAGATGTTCCACCGGGCGAGGCCCAGGTTCCTCCCCATGATGGAGTGGTGCATGAGGGCGAAGCTGCCCGCGATCGGGCACGCAGGCTCGGGCGGGAAGCGATGGAGTACCTGAATGCGCTTGTTGTTGCAGTCGTGCTTGCCGCGTTTGTGATGACCTTCGTGGCCAGGTCATTCTTGGTGCAGGGCCCCTCGATGGAACCGACCCTGCACGACGGGGAGAGGCTCCTGGTCAACAAGTTCGTTTACAGGTTTTCGTCACCGAAGCGTGGCAACATAGTTGTCTTCCGTTATCCGTATAATCCCAGCCGGATGTTTATCAAGCGCGTAATAGGCCTTCCCGGCGAGGTCGTGCAGGTCGCAGGCGGGATTGTGTACGTCAACGGGCAGAGCCTGGAGGAGCCGTACATCTATGAGCGGCCTTACAGGGAATTCGGCCCGGCCGTGGTTCCAGAGGGGAGAGTCTTCGTGCTCGGGGACAACAGGAACATGAGCCAGGACAGCACGGACGAGACCGTGGGAATGGTCCCCCTGGGGAACATTGAAGGCAAGGCCTTCTTCGTGTACTGGCCTCCGAGCCGGATCAGAGTCTGTGGCGACCCCGTTTACCACGTAGATGAGGCTGAGGTTCCCGAGTCCGGCTTGGCGGCGGTCCCGGGAGTCCCGTAGCGGATATCTAGTATCGCTTTCCGTGGCCGGGCCCATGCCAGAATGGTTCGGGTCCGGTTCTTTTCTTCCGGGGAGGTCCAGAGCATTCGATGAGCACGAACTGGTACCCGGGGCACATGGCCCGGGCTTCGGCGGACCTTCAGAAACACATGAAGATCATAGACGTCGTGGTTGAACTGGTGGACGCGCGCGCACCCAGTTCCACTTCCAACCCCGAACTTGTCGAGATAACTGCGGGCAAACCTAGGGTAGTGGTACTCAACAAGGCCGACTTGGCAGACGCATCCCTCACCCCTGTGTGGGTTGCAGCACTCCGGGACAGGGGCCTGCAGGCCACCGCGGCGAATTCCGTCACCGGAGAGGGGGTCGCCGATGTGATCAGGCTTGCGTCGGAGTGTGCCGCAGGGGCGCCCGGCGCGGCCGCGCAAGCGCGCGGCCGACGGTTTAGGAGCGTAGTGGCGGGGATCCCGAATGTCGGGAAGTCTTCGTTCATAAACCGCGTCGCCAGGAAATCCAGGGCCAAGACAGGGGACAGGCCAGGGGTTACCAGGGCCAAGCAGTGGATAGTCGTCAGCCGTGACCTGGAGATGCTGGATACCCCGGGGATCATGCCCCCGAGGGTCGAGGATCCGGCAGTTTGGGCTGCTCTCTCGTTTCTGGGGACTATAGATGACTCGCTTCTCGACCGTGAAGCTGTGGCGATCAAGTTAATCAAGTTCCTTCTGGATTGTCCGCCCTCCAAGCTGGGGGAGAGGTTCGACTTGCCAAGTGACGTGCGCGATCCCGAGGAAATACTCGGGCTGGTGGCCATAAGGCGAGGGTGTGTGAGGACAGGCGGTGTCCCGGACCTCAGCCGTGCGGCTGATGTGGTCATCCGGGAGTTCAGGTCGGGGAAACTCGGCCGGGTGACGCTGGAAACCCCATGAGTGAGCTCGCACTGTTCGACGAGGCCTTGCGGCGCATGGGGTACCCACAGATCGCCGGGGTGGATGAAGCAGGCAGGGGTCCGCTTGCGGGACCCGTCATTGCGGCCGCCGTGATACTGGGCCCGGAGCCTAGAGTGCCCGGGGTGCGGGACTCGAAGCAGCTTTCCCCGCGCGCCCGGGAGGCACTTGTGCCGAGGATCCTTTCGGCCGCATGCGAGGTGAGCCTCGGGTGCGCCTGGCAGGATGAGATTGACTCGCTGAATATAAGGGTCGCGTCAATCCTCGCCATGTCCCGGGCTCTCTCGGGGCTTCGTGTGCTCCCGGACCTGGTGCTCGTGGATGGAAGGGACTTCCCGGAAGTGGGGCTGAGAGGCATGGCCCTTGTGCGCGGGGACTGTCGGAGCGAAGCCGTGGCCGCTGCATCCATCCTCGCCAAGGTCGCCAGGGATCACCTGATGGACATACTTCACACACTGTGCCCCGAATACGGTTTTAACAGGAACAAGGGTTACCCCACTCTAGAGCATCTGGCGTGCATTGCCAGGCATGGCCCTAGCATATTTCACAGGATGACATTCAAAGGCACAAGCAGGTGAACAGCATCGCCCGGAAGGGCGATTTTCCATGTACTGGGAGGACTGTGGGCCGTCGGAGGCGAAGACCATTATCCGGGTGATCATCGAATGGGGAATCGGGACATCGGCAGGGCCGGTGAGGACATCGCGGAGCTGTATCTCACACGCCTGGGATACACGATTCTCGGCAGGAACATAAGGCTCGGGCGGGGCGAGATCGACATCCTGGCCAAGGCGGGGTCGACCCTCATAGTAGTCGAGGTTAAAACCAGGTTAACCTCGGCGTTCGGCAGGCCGGAGGACCAGGTGACTCGTGGCAAGCTTGCGCGGCTGTGTAGGCTTGCGGCCGCTGCTGGCCTCAGACACCAGGCGCAGTTCACCCGAATTGACTTTGTGGGCGTCACTGCTCGTGGGGCGGTAGGGTCCAGGCTGGTGGACGTAACCGTGACACACATCCCCGACATCAGCTCGTGACGTCTGGAAGGAGCAGGGGCCTGTGTTCGCCGTTGCACGTGGCAGTGCACTCCTGGGGATATCCGGCATGCCCGTTGCTGTCGAGACCGTGGTCTCGCGGGGCCTGCCCTCCTTCGACATCGTCGGCCTCCCCGACGCAGCGGTCAGGGAGTCGAGGGAGCGCGTTAGGGCCGCGGTGAGGAATTCCGGATACGACTTCCCTGCAGGGCGCATAACTGTGAACTTGGCCCCGGCCTCTATCCGTAAGGTCGGTGTCGGTCTGGACCTCCCGGTTGCAGTCTCGGTCCTGGCAGCTGGAGGAAGCGTAATCGGAACACGGCTTCCCCGGACTCTGCTCATAGGAGAGCTTTCTCTCGGAGGCGCACTCCGAGCCGTACGGGGTGTTCTTCCGTCATGTGTCGCAGCGCTACGTGATGGGATCAACGCAGTTGTTGTTCCCCGAAGCAATGTGCGAGAGGCTGAGTGCGTCAACGGGATTACTGTAGTCCCAGCCGCGGACCTCGAGGACGCTCTGGCGTTCCTGAGGTCAGGGCGGATTCCCCGGGGCAGACCGGCAACCTGGGTTGAGCCAGGGGAACCTGTGCCCCAGTCCGACTTCTCTGACGTAATCGGACAGCAGACCGCCGTGAGAGCACTCGAGATCTCGGTTGCAGGAGGCCACAACCTCATCATGGTCGGCCCTCCTGGCAGCGGAAAGACGATGCTTGCGATGAGAGTCCCTTCCATACTGCCGCCGATGACCGCGTCCGAGGCGCTCGAGGTTACGTGCATACAGAGCGTTGCTGGCATACTGCCTCGGGGCGGTCTGGCTTCAGAGCGGCCCATGCGGGCTCCCCATCACTCGGTCAGTGTGTTAGGAATGCTGGGAGGTGGCAACCCACCGGCCCCGGGCGAGATCACCCTGGCCCATAACGGTGTTCTCTATATGGACGAGTTCTGCGAGTTTCCCAGTGCGGTTCTGGAGGCCTTACGTGGACCGATGGAGGAAGGGGTGATCACAGTCGCGCGTTCACGCCTGCAGGTTACCTTCCCGTGCAGGTTCATGCTGATTGCATCAGCGAACCCGTGTCCCTGTGGCCACCTGGGAGACTCGACGCGGCCGTGTGTCTGTGGTCCTGAGCAGGTCAGGCGGTACCGCAAGAGACTACTCGGGCCGGTGGGGGAGAGAATCGACATACAGGTGGAGGTCAGCAGGGTGGACCACGAGGACCTGGCACGCGCCAGTCCCGGGCCCCGATCCTGCGACATTCTCGCCCGCGTGACGGAGGCCCGGGCAGTACAGATGTCCAGGTTGGGAGAGGCCGTCCGGTGCAACGCCGCGATCGGTCCAGGCGAGATCGAAAAAACCGCGGGCCTGACTGCCGCTGCCCGGAGATTGCTCCTCGACGCCACTGAAGCACTGTCACTGCCGGTCCGAGCCTACCACAAGCTCATTAGGGTGAGCCGGACCATCGCTGACATCGAGGGGTCCGAGCCGGTTCTTCCGCCCCACGTTGAGGAGGCTCTCCAATACCGGGTACTGGACGTATTTGCACAGGAGGGGTGATCCCGTTGGACCAGTTCCCGTGGCCCGCTGCCGAGGTGCCGTCTGGGGACGAACTCGCTGCATGGGCGTTCTGGAATGCTGTACCGTCCTGTGGGCCCAGGACCTTCGCGAAGCTTGTCACGGAATTTGGATCCGCAGAGAGAGCTGCAAGAGAGGTTGGGCCAGCATCATGGCCAGGGCTCTCTCCGAGGGCCAGAGCGTTTGTCGCGAACTGTCCTGACCCCGTGGCGTACGGTAGGCAGGAGCTGGCGCACGCCCGTCGCCTCGGCGCCCGAGCGGTCCCGGGGACATCTCACGAGTATCCGCCTCTTCTTCGAAAAACACACGATCCTCCTATCCTCCTCTATGTCAGGGGTGATAGGGACCTTGCTGATTCGAAGTGGATTGCGGTGGTGGGGACGAGGGCGGCCACGGCGTATGGCCTGTCTGTGGCCAGAAGACTCGCAAGGGACTTGGCCGGAGCGGGGGTGGGAGTCGTGAGTGGCCTCGCAAGGGGGATAGACTCCGCCGCGCATCTGGGGGCTATGGACGCCGGAGGGCCGACCTGTGGCGTGCTTGGGTCAGGGCTTGGGTGCGCTCAGCCTCCCGGCCGCCGGAACCTCATCCGCAAGGTGGAGCGCCTGGGATGTGTGGTGTCCTCATTCCCCATGGGCTTCCCTGCGGGGAAGTACACCTTTCCCGCACGCAACCGCATCATAAGCGGCATGGCCCTCGGGTGCGTCGTGGTGGAGGCAGGGGAGCGGAGCGGGTCTTTCATCACTGTCGACCTCGCCCTCTCGGAAGGCAGGGCTGTCTTCGCCGTTCCAGGGGACATCGGCCGGCCAACGTCCCGTGGGACGAACCGGCTGATCGGGGAGGGCGCGACCGTTGTCACTGGCGCAGACACAATCCTCGAGGAGCTCGGGATTTCAGCGGCGTCTTTGGGCGGGGGAAACGGCACGGTCCTGGGGGCTGCCTGCCAACCCAGAGGGGGGGCGGACGGATCACTGTGGGATGAGGCTGTCCTCGAGGCGGTGACTGTCAATACGGCCGTTGACGACATACTCGCCGCCGTCTCGCTTCCGCTCCCGACGGTCCTCTCAACCCTCAGCAGGCTGGAGATTGCGGGGAAGGTGCGCCGTGGCCATGGGTATAGGTTCACGAGGTCCGGATGTTGACCTCCCCCTGGCCCTGGGGTAAACTGTTCCTGAAATGCGAGGGCCCGGAGGTGCACGTATGCCAAAGACTCTGGTCGTCGTCGAGTCCCCTGCGAAGGTGAGGACTCTCTCGAAGTTCCTGGGCAGGCGGTACATGGTCAAGGCGTCAGTCGGGCACGTTCGCGACCTACCCAAAAGCCAGCTCGGTGTGGATGTCGAGAACGCCTACTCTCCGAAGTATATCACGATACGGGGGAAAGGAGACGTCATCCGCGACCTCCGGGATGCGGCGAAGAAAGCCGACCGCGTGCTCTTGGCCACCGACCCCGACCGGGAGGGCGAGGCAATTTCGTGGCACCTCGCACACATTCTGAAACTTGAACCCGACGAGAGATGCCGGATTGAGTTCAACGAGATAACGGAAGGTGCCGTCCGCTCCGCACTCGAACATCCGAGGCCGATCGACCGCAAACGTGTTGAGGCTCAGCAGGCAAGGCGTATCCTCGACAGGCTAGTCGGGTATAACCTGAGCCCTTTTCTGTGGAGGAAAGTCAGGCGAGGCCTCTCCGCTGGGCGCGTACAGTCTTCCGCTCTCAGACTCATCTGCGACCGTGAACGCGAGATCGAAGCCTTCATCCAGGAAGAGTACTGGAGCCTTACTGCAGTCCTATCCGCAGGCAAGAAAGCGAAGTTCGAGGCGAAGCTCGTCGAGGGGGTCGACCTCTCTCTCAAGACCAGGGCGGACGTCGACCGTGTTCTGGCAGGCATAGAGGGTGCTACCTACACCGTGGCATCGGTCACATCCAGGGATCGGGTCAGAAACCCCGCACCTCCTTTCACCACCAGCACCTTGCAGCAAGAAGCCTTCCGCAAGCTTGGTTTCTCTGCGCGACGGACTATGGCCGTGGCTCAGCAGCTCTACGAGGGAGTAGAAGTGCGGGATGAAGGACACGTTGCTCTCATAACCTACATGCGCACGGACTCCACGAGGGTGGCTAAAGAGGCGCAGGCCGCAGCGCGTGAGTTCATAGAGGCGAAGTTCGGTCCGGGCTACGTGCCCGAGAAGCCCCGGACTTACGGGTCGAAATCCAGGGCACAGGATGCGCATGAAGCAATCAGGCCCACCGTCCCAGGGCGCACTCCAGACTCCCTAGTCGGTCATCTGGGCCGTGATCAGTTGCGCCTGTACAGGCTGATCTGGGAACGCTTCATCGCAAGCCAGATGACCCCAGCGATCTTCGAGGCAGTCGCAGTGGACATCTCTGCGTCCAAGTACACCTTCAGAGCCACGGGGCTCTCGGTGAAGTTCCCTGGGTTCACAGCCCTCTATACCGAAGGGCGCGACGACGACTCAAAGGACCGGGAGCAAACCCTGCCGAAACTGGAGGTTGGCCAGAGTCTTACTCTCATCCAACTCGTGGACCAGCAGCATTTCACTCAGCCGCCCCCCAGGTACACGGAGGCCACACTCGTGAAAGCACTGGAGAAGAATGGGATAGGGCGTCCCAGCACCTACGCACCTATCATCGAGACCATTCGCAAGCGGGACTACGCCGTTCTCGAGGAAAAGCGGTTTCGCCCGACAGAAGTCGGGTTCATTGTGTACGACTTGCTGCGCACGCACTTTCCGTCCATAGTCGACTTGGAGTTCACTGCCCGAATGGAGAAGGATCTGGACCTTATAGAGTCCGGCGAGGAGAACTGGGTGGACGTGACCGACAAGTTCTATGGGCCTTTCTCGAAGCTTCTCGAGGCGGCGGACGCCAAGGTCGAACGGGTGGAGATCCCGGACGAGCCGACGGATGAACTCTGCCCAAAGTGCCACGCGAACCTCGTCATAAAGACGGGGAGGTTCGGGAAGTTTATTGCCTGCCCAAGGTACCCAGAGTGCAAATACACCCGGAGCATGGTTCGGCAACTCAGTGCGGCTTGCCCCGTGTGTGGAGAGCCGATGGTGGAGAGGCGGACCAAGACGGGGCGGAGGTTCTACGGGTGCTCCGCTTATCCGAGATGCACATTCACCGTTTGGAACAGGCCTTCCGATGTTGTGTGTGTGGAGTGCGGGTCTCTCACCATATCCAGAAAAGGCAAGCACGGGACCATCTTCAAGTGCGCCAACCCCAAGTGCGGGCACTCGTGGAGGTCCGACGGCGCGGAGGCGAATTCAGGTGCCCGGTGAGGTAGTCATCGTCGGAGGCGGTCTGGCCGGAAGCGAAGCTGCCTGGCAGGCGGCCTGCCTGGGCGCGCAAGTCACGCTCTACGAGATGCGCCCACGCACCCAGACTCCCGCCCACGCTACAGGCGAGTTTGCAGAACTCGTCTGCAGCAACTCCCTGGGTTCGGACAGCCCCAAGACCGCCCCTGGGCTCCTCAAATCCGAGATGCGGAGGTTTGGCTCGTTGATCCTGTCCATAGCGGACCAGGCGCGGGTCCCAGCGGGGCAGGCACTCGCCGTCGACAGGGATCTCTTCTCCCGGGCGGTCACGGCGAGACTCGAAAGCGAGCCAGGTATAAGGATCATCAGGGAGGAAGTTCGCGAGGTCCCGGCGGGTGGTCCTGTGGTAATTGCCACAGGACCGCTGACATCGGAAGCCCTCTCACGGTCCCTTGCGAATCTGCTCGGGGAAGAACACCTGTACTTCTTCGACGCCGCGGCACCCATCGTCGCAGGCGAGTCCATCGAATGGTCGCAGGCCTTCTGGGCGTCGAGGTATGGAAAGGGCGACCCGGACTACGTGAACTGTCCGCTTTCCGAGGATCAGTACGAGGAGTTCTGGCGGAATCTAATTGCGGCAGATTGTGCTCATTTGCACGAATTCGAGAGTGTTAAGCTGTTCGAAGGTTGCATGCCTGTGGAAGAGATGGCCAGGAGGGGCAGGGACACACTGCTCTTCGGGCCCATGAAGCCGGTTGGGCTCACTGATCCGAGGACAGGGCGGCGGCCGTATGCCGTGGTGCAGCTCAGGAAGGAGAACGTCCCGGGCTCTCTCTTCAACCTCGTGGGGTTCCAGACCAGACTGACCCGACCTGAACAGCGTAGAGTGTTTCGGATGATCCCGGCACTTGCACGGGCCGAGTTCGTGAGATACGGCATGATGCACAGGAACACCTTCGTAAACGGCCCGGAACACCTGATGCCCACCCTTGAGCTCAAGGCCGCGGGTGGGGTGTTCCTGGCAGGGCAGATCACAGGGGTGGAAGGCTATATCGAATCCGCGGCGGCGGGGCTGGTTGCGGGGATCAACGCCGCGATGCTTGCCCGGGCCGAGAGCCCGATTCAGTTTCCGAGAGAGACCGCCATCGGATCACTCTGCCACTACGTTTCGACCCCGCCCCGCGGCGATTTCCAGCCCATGAACATCAACTTCGGGCTCCTGCCGGAGCCTCCAGGCCATGTCAGGAAAAACGAGCGCAGGTCGGCACAGATCGAAATGGCCGAACAGGCAGCGGCGAAACTCGAAAGAAAACTCAGTAAGCGGTGTTGATGAACTGGGTCTCCTGCGATAGAATTCCTTATGGTGGCCCATGTGGGGTGATGATTTGCTTGGACTTCCTGGAGAGCTTCGCCCGGTACCTGTCATCTGAGCGGAACATGTCACCTAGAACCGTAGATGCCTACACAAGAGACGTTGCACAGTTCACTGCTTTCTGTTTGGATATCGGCATACCCGGAGACAGGCCGGGGCTCATCAGCCATGCCACCATCCGGAAGTATCTCGCCGTTATACAGGCGAGGCGGTTGTCCGCGGCCTCTGTTGCTCGAAAGCTGGCGTCAATTCGGTCCTATCTCAAGTTCCTGTGCCGAGAGGGCTTCATCGCCCGCAACCCTGCACTCGAAATCGCCAGGATGAAGCGTGGACGTCGGCTTCCAACCTCGATGTTCAGGGGGGAGGTAGACGAGCTTCTCGCCGCGCCTGCGCAGGACGCCGCGCTTGGGTTGAGAGATCGCGCGATTCTGGAACTTCTCTACTCGTCTGGGATCCGCCTGTCTGAGCTCGTTGGGCTCGACCTCGCGGACTACTCAGCCGAGTCCGGGACTGTGCGGGTGTTCGGCAAAGGCGCGCGTGAGCGCATTGCCCCGGTGGGACGGAAGGCAGCGGCCGCCGTCGACGATTATCTGCGGGCCGCCCGTCCTGAACTTCTGGGCACAGAGAACGAGGAAGCGCTCTTTCTGTCCAAGGACGGGCGCAGGTTATCGGGACGTTCGATCCAGCGGATGATGAAGAAGTACCTGTCGCGGGCTGGATTGCCCCGGTCGAGGACTCCACACTCCATGCGCCATTCCTTTGCAACTCACCTCCTGGATGGGGGGGCAGACATCAGGGCTGTGCAGGAACTCCTGGGCCACAAGGACATCTCCACGACCCAGATATACACTAGTGTTTCCCGGGAAAGACTTTACACCGTGTACTCGAAGTCCCATCCCAGGGCTTGACGGAGGTGCGGACATTGGACCACCGGTATGCCAGAGGCTTCTCAGGCACCACCGTGATCGGGGTTCTGAGGGGCGGCAGATGTGCCATGGGCTCAGATGGGCAGGTCACACTGGGCGAGACGGTCATCAAGCACACCGCCAGGAAGATCCGCAAGCTCAGCGATGGCCAGGTGCTCGCCGGGTTCGCGGGATCCGCGGCAGACTCCCTCACGCTGCTCGAACGATTCGAGGCGAAGCTTTCGGAGTACAAGGGAAACCTGACTCGCGCCGCGGCGGAGCTCGCGAAAGAATGGAGAACCGACCGGGTCCTGCGGCGTCTGGAGGCGATGTTGGTCGTTGCGGACCGCGAGAGGATCCTGCTTCTCTCGGGTTCGGGCGAGATCCTGGAGCCGGATGATGGGATCGCGGCGGTGGGATCAGGCGCGCCCTATGCGCTGGCTGCCGCCAAAGCGCTCGTCAGCCACACTGAGCTTTCCGTCGCTGAGATCGTAAGGACATCATTGGAGATCGCCGGTCGGATATGCATATATTCCAACAGCCAGATAACGGTGGAGGAACTCTAGGCTGGAGGAGGTTTCATGGATCACCTGACCCCAAGGAAGATAGTGGAGGAACTGGACCGGTACATCGTCGGCCAGGACGCAGCCAAGAGAGCGGTGGCCATCGCGCTCCGGAACCGCCAACGAAGACTTGCTGTAAGTGAGGACATGCGCGATGAGATAAACCCCAAGAACATACTCATGATAGGCCCTACCGGAGTGGGCAAGACCGAGATAGCGAGGAGGCTCGCCCGCCTCGTGAACGCCCCTTTCATCAAAGTGGAGGCGACGAAGTTCACGGAGGTCGGGTATGTTGGCAGAGATGTGGATAGCATAATCCGGGACTTGGTGGAGACATCCATCAGGATGGTCCGGGCGGAGAAGATGGAGACAGTCTCCGACCGTGCCATGGCGCTTGCCAACGAGCGGCTCCTGGACTACCTTGCTCCGCTTCCCGCCCGGGAGCAAAGGGCAGTCAATCCTCTCGCGGCTCTGTTCGGGGGTCCACCTCCTAGGGACGAGGACGAGGACTCGTACGAAGCCCGGGTTCGCGAGGCGAAGGCCCGGAGGGCGTCTGTTCGGGAGAAACTGGCAGCGGGCGAGCTCGAGGACGAGTATGTGGAGATTGAGGTGGAGGACACCTCTCCCGGGGTCCTAGAGATCTTCTCCAACGCAGGAGTGGAGGAGCTCGGCCTGAACCTTCAGGATGTCCTGGGAGGGGTCTTGCCCAAGAAGCGCCGGCGGCGCAAGGCCAGGGTACGTGAAGCGCGCAGGGTCCTCTGCACGGAGGAGGCCAGCAAGCTCGTGGACATGGACGAGGTTGTCTCCGAGGCCATCTTCCGTGCCGAGCAGTCTGGAATCGTGTTCATCGATGAACTCGACAAGATCGCAGGGAAGAGCCAGGGGGCTGGCCCGGACGTCTCCCGGGAGGGGGTCCAGCGCGATATCCTCCCGATCGTTGAGGGATCTACCGTCCAGACGAAGCACGGGCCGGTGAAAACCGGGCACATCTTGTTCATTGCCGCGGGGGCGTTTCATTTGTCCAAGCCTTCGGACCTCATCCCGGAGCTCCAAGGCAGGTTTCCGATCAGA
>JANLFS010000013.1:0-4953 GCA_024655925.1 Bacillota bacterium
AGCTGTTTCGACATCGTGGCTTTCGTGCACACCAAAGACAAGACAGAAGCAGCCGGTCTGGATTTCGAAATGATAATCGGCACCGAGGCCCTGTGGTGTCCGGCGGCTGCGGCAGGGGCCAAGGCCATGGTTGCGGGACTTGCGAACGTCTGCCCGGAACTTGTGGTTGACTACTACGTCGCCACCGTGGAGAAGGGAATTGAAGCGGCGGCAGCGATGCAGCCCAAGGTGCTGAGGGCACGCGAGCTGATGAAGATAGGCCCCACCATTCCAACCTGTCATGCCATGTTGGAGCTGCGCGGGATCAAGGCAGGGCTCCCCAAGATGCCCTTCCTTCCATTGGACGCGGAACAGAAAGCGAAGGTCAAAGCGGCCATGGAGAAGGAAGGACTCCTCTAACTGCACTAGCCATGGGCCCGGCTTCTCGGCTGGAGCCGGGCCCTGCTTCAGTCATCGGAGTCAAGACGGAGGCAGATTATATGAAACCTCTGGTAATCATAGCATCAAACTCATTTGGGCTTCTCGCTGACGACGGCGTGAGGCTGCTCAAGACTGTGGCAGAGGTCGAGAGAGTGGACGCCCTGAAGGTCGAAGAGAGCGTATTCCTCGATCTGCTTGGCCGGGCAATGGTGATCGTGGGCGCGCCGCGTCGCTTCAGCTCGAGGATCTCATCTTGCAGCACTCTCAAAATGATAGCCATTAGGGGGGCGGGCACCGATTCCCTGGATGTGGAGACGGCCACTAGGAACGGGATTATAGTGACCTTCGCGCCGGCAGCCAATTCCACCTCTGTGGCGGAACTGACCGTAGGTCTGCTTCTGAACATCACCCGGTGCATCCACCAGGCTGTGACATCGGTTCGGGAGGGGAAATGGGAACGGCTGGCCTTTGCCGGCACGGAGATCGAAGGCAAGACCGTTGGCATAGTAGGTCTTGGTGCAATCGGGCGAAAGGTTGCGCGAATACTGGACGGGTTCGGAGTCACCAAGGTGGGCTACGACCCATTCATCCTGCCTGTGCAGGCCCAGGAACTCAACGTAGACCTTGTGAACCTGGAGACGCTTCTTTCTCGGTCCGACTTCGTCTGCATCCACTGCCCTGCGACACCCGAAACCCGCGGTATGATAAACGCTCGGACCTTGTCGTTTATGAAACCTACTGCGTATCTCATCAACACGTCTCGCGGTGAAGTCGTAGATCAAAAGGCGCTAGTACAGGTGCTCCGCGAGGGCAAGCTTGCTGGGTACGCCACTGACGTGCTCGAAGTGGAACCACCTCCCAAAGGCGAAGAACTCCTGGCTGACGAGAGAGTAATCTGCACCCCTCACATCGGTGGCTACACGATTGAGGCGGCACGCCGCATCGACACAATGGTGGCATCTGACGTGGTGGCAGTTCTTGAAGGCCGCAGGCCAGAGATGAGCCGGGTCCTCAATCCGTCCGTGCTCACTCCGGCAGATATGTGAAAAGGGGCAGCTCATACATGCAAGCAGTTCTCGGAGTAGACATGGGAACCACCAACATAAAGGCGGTTGTGTTCGGCCTGGATGGGAGTGTCCTGGGCCTGGGCCGAATGGAGCTCCAAGACATATCCCCATCATCTGGTGCAAGCGAACACTCCCTTGACGAGCTGTGGAACGCATTCGCCCTCACAGTGAAGACAGCCGTACAGTACTCAGGTGTCTCGCCTGAACACATTGGCGGTATTGGGTTCAGCACTTACCTGGGCGGCTTCACAGCCCTGGATACTGATGGCCAACCCATAATCCCCAATATGCTGACATGGAAAGATAAACGGGCGCTCAAGCACAAAGACAAGGTCTTCGAAGGCATTACAGAGGATGAGTACCGGCGGAGGATCGGGCAGCGATGGACCGGCTCGCAAGCTGTCCCCCGGTTCCACTGGCTCAAGGAGCACGCTGGAGTGGACGCTGACCGCGTGGGAAACCTGATCCTGTGCGCGAAGCAGTATGCGGTGTATCGGCTCCTGGGCACCCATCACTTGGACTGGGAATGCGCCAGGTCCACAGGGCTTTTCAACATGGAGACCCGGCAGTGGCAGAGAGACCAGTTTGAGACATGGGGTATACGCGAGTCCATGCTTCCCCGGCTCTGGAAGTGCCACGATGTCATTGGCCAGGTCCCTGCAGAGACCGCGAGGTTCCTCGGTTTGGCGCCCGGAACACCAGTGGTGATAGGCGGCGGGGACGGGCTCATGAGCAGCGTTGGTTGTGGAGTCATCCAACCTGGAATCGCCGCTGCCAGTATCGGTACAGTGGCGGTGGTCCGTGGCTTCAGACGTGAGTATGTGCACGTCAAAAACCCCATTGTGGACTGTAAGATACTTCCTGATGTAGGTTTCCTGAATAGTGCCATCGCCTTGACCGGGGGACTCGCCCTGAAGTGGTTCAGAGACAAACTCGGTCGCCTGGAAACGGTCGTTGCGGAGGAAAGTGGCATAGATGCTTTTGTCCTGGTAGATCAGATGGCAAGTCAGGCGTCTCCCGGATGCGACGGGCTGCTATATGTTCCGCCGAAGCCAGGGGACGTCGCTTTCGATGGCTCAGGTCATCCCGTTGGGTCGTTCATCGGAGTCACTGAGAGACACGGCAGAAAGGAATTCGCCAGGGCGATCATGGAGGGGATCGCCTACATTCTGCGGACTGAGTTGAGGATGCTGCTGGAAGAAGGGTATGAACCGTTCGAGCTCATGAGATTCGGGGGCGGAGGCGCGCGTTCTCCGTTGTGGTGTCAGATTGTCGCAGACACTACCAGACTTCCGGTGGAGACTGTGGCGACTGAAGAGACGGGGGCGCTCGGGGCGGCCATCATGGCCGCCTGGGGTGTGGGCGCTTTTGGATCCCTGCAAGATGCTGTGGAATCCATGGTTCATGTGGTTCGCCACTATGACCCTGAGCCAACTTCCGCCAGGATATACGAAATGGCCTGCGCGAGAAGAGAAACACTGGCGCTATGAGGAGAGACGACGATGGACAGAGGAAATGCCATCAGGCTTCACCCAGCAGATAACGTGGCAACGGCACTTGCTGACATCCAAGCAGGTGAGCTGGCGGAGGTCCTGGACAAGACCGCCGCATGCTCCAGCCTTCCCGCGCTTGATCCGATACCTTTTGGTCACAAGCTGGCTGTTGCCCTTATCCGTCGTGGCGAACACATCCTCAAGTATGGAGAGAGCATTGGAATCGCGACGCAGGACATACGCCCAGGCAACCATGTGCACATTCACAACCTGGACAGCACTCGTGGACGGGGTGACCTAGGTGAAGGGAAACGGGGCATATGATCTTCCGCGGTTACCTGCGGCCTGACGGTTCAGTCGGCAGCCGCAATTACGTCGGAGTCATACCGAGCGTGGTGTGTGTAAACGAAGTAGTAGACGCCATAGTCAGGCAGACACAGATGACCCGAGGCATTCTTCATCATCAAGGATGCTGTCAGCTTCCCCCTGATTTGACCAGGGTAACTGATGCCCTGATAGGGTTGGGCAAGAACCCGAACCTGGGCGCAATCCTCATAGTCAGTCTAGGCTGCGAAGGAGTAGACTGTGAGAGGCTAGTGAGGGAACTCAGGGCAACTGGCAAGCCGGTTGAGCGCGTGGTGCTCCAGGAGCTCGGGGGCACGAGCCGCACGATACAGGCCGGAATCGATGCCGCCCAACAGATGGCTATCGCCATCTCCAGTACTCCCCGGCAGGAGTTTCCGATCTCCAAAGTCACAATGGGGATCAAGTGCGGGGGATCAGACACCACATCTGGGCTAGCCGCCAATCCCGTGATCGGATACGTCTCCGACCGGGTGGTGGACGCGGGCGGCACGGTGATCTTCGGCGAGACCACCGAGTTCATTGGGGCAGAACACATTCTCCAGAAACGCGCGGTCTGCCCCGAGGTCTCAGCCAGAATCAAGGAGATAGTCGACCGCATGGAATGCAGGGCCAAGTCCATGGGAGTAGACATGAGATCTGGCCAGCCCACTCCCGGAAATATCCGCGGGGGCATTAGCTCGATAGAAGAGAAGTCCCTGGGTGCCATATCCAAATCCGGCACGAGGCCGATTCAGGGCGTGTTGGAGTACACAGAAGCTCCGGCCGGGCCGGGCCTCTGGGCGAAAGACTGCCCGGGACGCGAGATAGAGGTCCTGACTGCAATGGCCATAGGAGGGGCTCAGGCCATTCTGTTCTCTACAGGGTGCGGCGCGCCTCAGGGGTTCCCGTTTGTCCCTGTCATCAAGCTTTGTGCCAACCCCTCTGTCTATGAACGTCTCAGCCACGACATGGACGTCAACGTGGGGCAGGTTGTACTCGGGAAGAAGTCCCTGAAGGACATGGGCAATGAAGTGTTTGCGACGCTCGTTGAGGTTCTGTCGGGCCGCATGACCAAATCTGAGGCCATCAACTACACCACTTCGATGGACATACATGTTACTGGTCCCGTAATCTGAGGTGAGGAACGTGACCGAAACGCGCTTCCCCAGGTGCGCTTGGGTCAATCAGGAGATCGCCGCCTCTACCCTCCAAGGCGTCCAGGCGGAAATCCGGAAGGAGCTGGCTCGCATAGGGCTTGGCTCCATGGTTCGGCAGGGCTCCAGGATCGCCGTCACAGCTGGGACTAGAGGCATACATGACATGGTTGAGGTTCTCCGCTGGCCCCGTGGAGCCGGACAAGGTCAGACTGGTCCGCATCAAGAATACTCTCGAGTTGTCTCGCATGCTGGTCTCAGAAGCCCTTCTGCCCGAAGTAGCGGGCTTTCCCGGATGCACGATGGTAGGTGAGCCAGAGCCATTGCAGTTCGATGACGCTGGCAACCTCAGTCGTTGGGATTTGAAGGCCTGATTCCTCCCGCTATGCGGGACTTCGTCTGTCCGGAGAAGCGTCGTCTGGGTCGGACTGCCATGACCATGTCGAGTAGATCCGTCCAGATCGGCCATTGACG
>JANLFS010000013.1:4963-38914 GCA_024655925.1 Bacillota bacterium
CGAGTGGCCGTGTTTCCCACTGAGCTATTCTCTGTCCCGCGGCCCTGAGGTTGCGACCACATACGCCAGTAGGCCAACGAGGTTCGTAAAGAGCACGAATAGCCCCCAGAAGGCCCTTGGCTCTCCCCGGGCGGAGGCGTCGAGGTAGACCCACAGTGGGAGGGCGACCCAGTAGATTCCCACCCCGACGAGCATCGCGGCGAGGAGCACAGGCCATGCGAGTCCCGGCCCGGGTTTTGATACACTGGGATTGACGTCGTACGCAAGCGCGATCAACCCCACGACATCTCCGGCGGGACCGCGCACCCGCCTGACCATGTGGCGAAAGACGTCGTTGTGCTCGCCTTCGCGCCGGAGCGCGCCAACCGTCAGTAGCTCCAGCCTCTGGATCTCCGACATGCTGCCTGGTTCGAGAGCGTCCAGCGATCTGGAGATATCCAGCTGGGCCAGGGAGAGCACGGAGTCTCCCTCGCGGCCCGGGCCGCCGGACCAGAACACGATGGTTCCGTCAAGGTCCACCAGCCACACCGCGGCCACGTAGGGTTCTTGATCGAGCCCCGCGGCGGCCATCCGCAGCCCGGGATCTCTGACCGACTCAGCCGGAGCTGTGACCACTCGTCCCACTGCGGCCTCGACCGCGGCGCGAGTCTCGCCTGTATCAAAGAGGTGTCTTCCGCGCAAGACCCAGAGTGCGAAGCCTGAGGCCAAAGCCGCCACAATGCCGGCCGCGGCCGCCGCGGCAATCCATTTTCGTTCAACGAGCACGGAACACCCTCCTCCTCAAGATGACTGCAAGAACGACAATCGGCGCAGCGAGAAGGTTGACGGCAGGGGCAAGCGTGAGCGCGGCCCAGACTCCGCCCATGGGCGCGGGAGTGCGCAACCCCAGCGCGAGCAGGCCTGCCAACCCCCCAGCGCTTGCCCACAATGCGGGGACCGGGAAAACCCGGTCAGGGGGAATCGCGGCGCCTGCTCTGCGCGCAAGCGCCATGGCAAATTGGTCATCCGGGCCCGAGACTCCGGGCGCGCCTGAAAGCGCGCCTGAGAACGCGGCAGAGTTCAGAAGCCGAGAGATGTCGCGTTCAAGCAGGTCCGGTTCGCGTTCAACGCGTGCCGAATGGTCCATCGTCAAGTAGCTCAACCTCCGTTAGCCGACGGCGAAATGCTTCTCTCGCCCGGCTCAACAGGGATTCGGTTGCTTTGTAGGTGCGGCCAAGCCGGGCAGCTATTTCATCGACGCCCTCGCCCCGCACATACCGGCTCACTAAGGCATCCCGGTACTGCTCGCGTACGCTGTACAGCGCTCTGATCACCTCGGCGCGTGTCTCTGCCGCCTCCACGAGATGCTCTGGGAGAGGCGCGGTGCCCAGGGTTACCCACGCATCCGGGAGGGCTTCATCAATGTGGTCCTCGATGCTCGCCTGGATCTGACCTGTCTGGCGATTTCGCCGTACCGCATCGACCAGCTTGTGCCTGGCAATTCCACACAACCAGGAGAACATGGGAGCACTCCCCCGGTATTTCGAGACACCTGTCGCCGCGGCGAGAAGCGTCTCTTGCCGAACGTCATCCGCGGTCGCCCTGTCGCCGTGCAGACGGCAGAGGATGTAGTGGTAGAGCGCATCGCCGTACACGGCGAGAAGCAGTTCCCATGCGGCTACATCCCCCGCAACCATTCGCCGGGCAAGCGCCCTATCGAAACCCAAGTCCTTTGAATCGTTCTCATGCCCGGCCAATCTACCACCACCGTCCGTAAGTCGCCGGCCCGGCCGAAATCCTTCGGAGGCGGGAGGAGAAGAGTCTTTGAACGCGGGTCAGGCCGGTCAAGCCGCCAATGCGCTCACCCTCCCCGTGCTCTTCATGCTCCCCTGCCCGGTCTAGCCCTTCGCGTCCGACACGACTGTGTTGTTCGAACAGCCGGGGTGGGTCCTGTTCGGAATCCTAACGAGCGAGATGGGGGAGAAGTCATGGGCGTACATATCTACCAAGCTCGCGCCCTGACACTCAGCGATCCCCCCCACTTATTACAGGATGATTCAATAGGGGAAGTCCGGCGCCTTCTTGACGGACACCCGTCGACAGCCTGACGAAATCGGATCCGAAGCAGTATACATCCTTCCCGTGGAAAGCAGGAGTCCCGACGAAAACATGGAAGCCCTCTGTCGATACGCGAGTATCTATCATGCGTGGTCTGGCCCAGGCACAGAGACATCTAGAGTGCTTCATAAACAATCCTGTCGACCGGCCCCACCTTTTCGGCCTTCCAGCAGCTCCACGAGCGAGAAAAGGAAAGGACACCCGCCACACGAGAGGAGTAGGACCGTGAGCAAAGCGACACTCGGCATACTCGTTTATCTTGGAATCACATTCGTACTGGCATGGGTGCTGTGGCTCATCCCCATGAAGATGCACATCCCGCCGCAGAGCCCCTCATTCCAGTTGGCTGTCGCTCCAGGAACGTTTGCACCTGCGGTTGCTGCGTTCATCGTGCGGAAATGGGCTACCGGCGAAGGTTTCGGCGATGCTGGCCTGAGGTTTGCCCTGGACCGGTTCCCGTACTACGCCTTTGCTCTCCTTATCCCGTTAGTGGTCGTGGCGGCGATCATGGTACTTGCATCGGCGCTCGGGGTGAGCACACCCGACTTCACGCTCAAGCGCGGGCTGGCGGTCCTCCGACCGAGCCTTGTCCATCAGACTACACCGCCGCCTCTTGCAGTGCTTGTTGTGAACTTCCTGATATCGAGCGTGCTGCTGACTCCGCTTTACCTCGGGGAGGAGTTTGGGTGGAGAGGTTATCTCCAAATTCGCCTGTTGGCAGACAGGCCCGCCCTGGCTGCCGTAGCGACCGGGTTGATATGGGGAGTCTGGCACTATCCGCTGGTGCTCCTGGGGTACCAATATCCTGACAGGCCGCAACTGGGGCTGGCCGTCATGCCGGTATCAGGAGTGATGCTATCTATCTTCTTTGGATGGCTTCAGTCGGCCACCGGCAGCGTCTGGACCCCAAGTCTCGCCCACTCCGCCACGAACATCCTAGGAGGGTCTCTCGTGGCACTCCTCTACATGGGTGGACCAAACTGGATTCACGTGAACTACTTGGGGACCCTGGGCTGGGTCCCCTTCGGGATCCTCTGCGCATGGATCCTGCTGACTGGGCGCCTGTAGGCTGCGTTCAGTCAGGATCATCCCACATGGTGCTCAACCCCAAGACGCCGACCGCAGGATTCTCATCCCTAATGAGCCTCAGGACACGGCAGTGCCTAGGACCATCCGGAAGATCGTCGTCAGCACCTAAGTTCGCGCCTGGGTAACACGCCTCTTTGAGAGGCGTTTCCGTACAACCCGGTCTACCCGTTCGCCGCACGATCGAACCACACACCATGCCCAGACCCTGCCCTCTCCTCCTCACCCACCTCGCCCTTACCCTTTTCGCTCATGAACCACCCGAGACACGAGAGATTGAGGATCGCCGTGACAGCACAGTCCGCCGTCAACGCCCAGACTGCCCCCAGGATCCCCCAAGCAGGGTTTGATACAAGCGCGCATGTAACCGCGTACCGGGTGAGGTCCCCGGCCAAGACATTCACCATCACAGCGCTTGTCTGGCCCAACCCATACAGAGTCCCCCCGGCAACCGCGCCGAGATACACGAACGGCGCAGCTACTGCCAATGGGCGAATCAGGGGCGCTATATGGGGCGCACCGTACAGTATCTGCCCTATCTGTCCCGGAATCAGAGAGAAGATGCCTGCCGAAGTCAGACCGATAGCCCCTGCCACAAGAAAGGCTTTTCCCAGGAGCCGCCGGACGCCCTCTTGCATCCCTCTAGCCATTCGCTCAGCCACGGCGGGGATTATCACCTGCGTAACTGGAGCGACCAGCATCATCGGCATATACAGCATGGGGACCACCATTCCGCTCATCTGGCCAAAGGCCTGAGTCGCCTGAGACTGAGTCAAGCCTGCGATGAGCAGCCGGCGCGGAATGATGGCCGCGTTGATCAAGCCCATGACGCTGTTGAGCAACCCGGACATCATCGCCGGAATCCCAAGCCGGAATAGCGCCCTGCTATGTCGCCAACTAGGTCGAGAATCCAGCAAAGCGGCACCTGGCCGTTGAGCTAGGCCAGCTACTGTGGACCTGGCCTTGACCCCGAGGATCGCCAGTGATCCGAGTTCCCCCGCAAGCATCCCGGCGACGATTCCTGTGGCCGCTGGCCCCATGCCTGCGGGAAGAAACACCGACAGCGCGACAACAACACCTGGCACTCGAATAACGGCTTCAGCGGCGTTGGCCGCCGCTATGTAGGGCATGTTGCCGGACCCTTGAACGATGCCACGAAGAACGGCGCTCATGGCCGCGGGAATCAGCAGGGCTCCCAGGCAGGCGATGACAGGAGCAAGCCTTTCGTCTTTGAAGAGGAACATGGCCAACTGCGGCGCCCCCAAGGCTAGCAGCAGCGCCACCGTGAGTCCGGATACCGCGACCGCGCCCAATGAGGACCGCACATAAGCTCGGACGTCCTGAGGCCGCTTCCGGCCTAGCCCATCGGCGACAAGTCTTACCACCGCAACCTGAAGCCCCATAGTGGCGACGGAAAAGGCCAGACGATAAAGGGGCATGGTCATCTGGAACAACCCCAGGACCTCAGCTCCGGCTATCCGCACAAGAAGCACTCGATACACCGCGCCGACTACCCTTGTTACTCCGCCGGACGCGGCCAACGCAACGGCGCCGATCACCAGAGTTCTTCTCCCTCGTTTCGGCACTTGGAAATCCCCCCGCTTCATCCTTAACGGCTATTCGGCGGCAGATGGCCGTAGACCACTGTGGGCAAGCGCTGAAGCCGGGCACGGGGCCAGACAGGGGCCGGACACCGAGTCGGACAAGCGAGACATTCCCGCCCCACAGGGTAAGTGGAGGCCTTTCTCCATCATCACCCAGGCGGCACGTATGAACGTCTCAGCGCGGCGGCTTCGATGGTTCGATTACAAGAGTACTTGCGGGTGCGGACTGGCTGACACGGCCCTTGAGCCCGGTGGAACACTGGTGCTCTGCGCTCCCAGGGTCTCCGGCTGGGCTCCTCCTGGCGCTGTGAAGAGGTTTGCCACCTTCCCGCAAGACCACATGAACCTTTCGACTGAGAGACTTGCGGAGATGGTGGTCACCAATGACGTAGATGAGACCCGTCATGCCACCGCAGCATTCAACTACAAGACAGTCTGTGAGACACACGACGTGGTTGTTGTGGCAAACCCGAAGCACGCCGGGAATCTGGGCGGGCTCGGCAAGTGCGTGGAGGACTTGAAACAGGTGTTGGATCGCATACCCTCCGGAAATAGCATCGCAGTTCTTCTCGACGCCGGAAATATCTTCCCGGTCGTTGATTAACCAACAGTCTAGGAGGTACAAAAGATGACCCGCAAGCCGTTTGTAGGAGTAATTCCCCCGGTCCTTACCCTCTTCACCAAATGTGGACAAGTGGACGAGCAGGCCCAGCGAGAGTTCCTAGAGTTCCTGGTCCAAAAAGGCGTCCATGCACTATTCGTGAGTGGTACATACGGCGCTGGGATTCTCATGACGATGGAGCAGCGCAAGAAGCTTTTCGATCTGACCATGGACCAGGTGGGCGGCAGAATCCCGGTCATAGCTCATGTGGGAGCGGCAGACACAGACACCGCGGTGGAGCTCGCGCAGTACGCCGAGTCCAAGGGAGCAGACGCAGTGGCAGCTATTCCTCCCTTCTACTTCCCTCATTCGGAGCGCTCAGTCATAGCCCATTACACTGCCATAGTGCAGAGTGTCAAGGTCCCGGTGTTCGCCTACAACAACCCCAAAGCCAGCGGGATCCTTATTACCCCGAACATGGCTGTGGAGCTCGGGAAGAATGGCCTCGCGGGCATGAAGGACAGCTGTTTCGACATCGTGGCTTTCGTGCACACCAAAGACAAGACAGAAGCAGCCGATCTGGATTTCGAAATGATAATCGGCACCGAGGGCCTGTGGTGTCCGGCGGCTGCGGCAGGAGCCAAGGCCATGGTTGCAGGACTTGCGAATGTCTGCCCGGAGCTTGTGGTTGATTACTACGTCGCCACCGTGGAGAAGGGAGATGAGCCGGGCCCTGCTTTAGTCATCGGAGCCAGCAGCGTCTTCCTCGATCTGCTTGGATGGTCGGTGGAGACTATGGCCATTTCGGAGGCCCGCGTGTCGGCCTCACATCACGATGCAGACCTTCACGCGGGCACCCGCAAACACTCCGCAGCGATCTGTCGCGTCCAGCCTCGCTTGCGGTCTTTCGAAGTCCTATTCGCGCATCTCCATCCCCATGAGTTGCCTCACGAGGTATGCGATGTCGGTGGTCGACCTTGCCCCAGTAAGGTCCACTTCCTCGGCAAGCGGTCCGCAGACCAGAAGCGGCACCATGACGTCACTCGGGATGGTCGTTCCGTGACTTCCGGCTGTGTACTCCATGAGCGCTTCTGACTCAATGAACATGTAGCCTTCCCGTGCCACCGCTATCAGTGGAGGGGTTCTCGGATGCGTGAGGCGCAGTGCCTCGCGCCTTTGCACGTCATAGCGGTTATTGGCATCGCTGCCGATCACCTCAGCCACACCGTCGGCCAATCTGAGCGCCTGCGCGAACTTCGAGAGGACTCCGCTCTCGCCCCAGACATAGAGCACGCCTCCGTCAAGTGAGGTGACGACGTCGCCGGCTCGGTCCCCTACCGCCTGCTCGAGAACTTCGCCGACAACAATGCCCCTACCCACCTTCGTCATCCCGTGATCCGCCGTGATGATCATGCACCACGCACCGGGACGAGTGTGCTCGAGCGTTGCGGCGAGTTCTGCAAGGCCGTCGCTCACGGACTCTATGCCCTCCAGAGTCTCGGCTGCAGGCGTGGGTCCGTACCTGTGCCCCAGCTTGTCGGGGCTGGCCAGGTTCACCCCAATGAAAGCCGGGCCGGATTCGCGTTCCAGGACTGCGCGCACCACGTCGAGAATCCATCTGTCCTGCCGCTGGTACCACCCTGCGAAGTCGTCATACTGAGTGGACTCATCGGGAGGTGCCCCCACAGCATCGAGAACCCAGTCGGGCACGGCCGTCGGGCCAATCGACATATCTACAACGCCCGGTTTAGAGAGCGCGCTTCTCACGGTGGGCTTTGCCGAGACGACGGCTGTGACATATCCTGCCTCTTTTGCGGTCTCGAAGAGAGTCGGCTGTTCAACAAGGTCAGGCGAGCTGAAACTCGCCAGTTCTCCGTCTTCTGCAAGGTATGCCTTGCCGGTGACCCCATTCGTATCCGGATACGCGCCCGTGAAAACCGCAGCATGTCCCGCAGCAGTCGAGGACGGGAACACTGTCTCGACGACCGCATATCGGCACTCGCCCGCCCGCCCGTCGCGTGCGTCCCGAAGGAAGGAACCTTCGGGAAGGTCTTCTATGGAGCTTGCCGGGCAGCCGTCCATCATCACGAGAACCACCGTGGCCGGAGCGTCGCGCATGGTCTGGGCCGCGAGTAGCGGAGCCTCCCGGCCCGGCCAGGCGAGGGCGAGCAGAGCTGCGGCCACGGCTGCCACTAACGCGAGAGTCCGCTTTGTCAGCACCCGTCTGTCACTTCACCTTCACTTCGAGCGTGATGACGTACCAGTTCCAGTCGTTCTTGTCGTGTACCTTCTCCACCTCCGGATGCGTGCCATACGGGAAGACGAGTTTGATGGGCCCGCCTACTCCTGTACCGATGGCTTTGCCGCCGTCCTGAGTTGCGAGGATTATCGGGTACTTGTTGATGTCGTCCGCCGTCAGAGTGACCTTCTTCCCATCCTTTGCGATCACTATCACTTCATCGTAGTCCTCGGACGCACCCGCCGTCTCGAGGATAGCAGAGACCAACACGCCAGTGTATTTCTTGCTTCCGAGCCACGGGTCGCGGACTTCGCAGAGCTGAAGGCCGATCTTCTCGAGCATGGCCATATCCATCTCAAGGCCTTTGTCGGAGTTCTTCTCCGAGATCGCCCCGGTCACAGTGAGGACGACTTTCCCCGTGGGATTCGCCGGAGCAGCTATTCCGGCCTCGACAGTCAGCGCCAGCAGAGCGCATACGCCTAGGATAAGGACTGTAAGTCTTCGCATTTTGGCTCCTCCTTGTCATTGTGGTATCGGTACCCTCAGTGTTCAGCATGTCTCCGGTCCCGCCTACACCCGCACAACCACTTGCCCCCACTGTCCCGGCCTGCTCTTCCCGCGGCCTCACCCCCCGTCTCTCGGTCTTAAGACGCCTCTGCCCTCCGGCAGGGCGTCCGCGGCCTGATGCACTGCCATCGCTGCGCCAGGAGTCCCCTGCCTGACAAGCGACATGCCCCCTGCGGCAATCACAGCCGCGGCTGTGAAGAATGGGGCAATAGGTGAGAACGAATACAAGACCCCTCCCAGATACGGTCCAGCAGTTGCTACCGCTGACGTGGCTAAGTTGAAGAGGCCGAAAGCACGGCCGTCTGCACGGCCCTGGAGTGTCTCCCCGACTCCCGCGAACGCCACCCCCTGGCCTGCCATGAATCCCCCCAGCATGAAAAGGGACCCCACTGTGGCTGAGTTGCCTGGCAGGAGGACGAAGCACATCAGGGCCGCGACAAACACCAACATGTTGCCGCCGACCGTAAGCAGCGCTCCTTTCCTGTCTGCCATCCTGCCCAGCAGGAGGGTTATCAGGACTTGTCCGAGTGACATTACCGACCCTAGCATGCTGACGATCCCCACGCTATTGCTTCGGACATCGCTCAGGTACTGCGAAATGAGAGGCTGGATCATGTAGTAGCCAAACGCACACGCAGAATAGCAGCAGATGAAGGCCATGAACCGTTGGTTTGTCACAAGTCCTCGATAGGTGTTTGCCCCGGCCTTGTGATTCCTCACCTCAGCCGCCGCGGGATTCTCATATTCATTCGGCTCCTTGGGTAGCAGAGCAATTACGCCCACAGCAGCCAAAAAGAACAAGAACGAGATCAAAAAGACCGGCCTTGCTCCCCTAGCCTCTGAGATGTATCCGGCGACTAGCGGGCTCGCTAACATGCCCGCCGCAAAGCCCGCGTTGATGATCCCAAAGACCGACCCCGACCCGCCCTTGGGTGCGTACGCTTGTACATAAGCGTTGAGGGCAGGATATCCTATAAGCGACCCTGAGTAGAGGGCGATACCCAGCGCAGCCATGCGATAATCGCGTGCAAAGTAATAGAGAATCGCTGAAGGAGTGCCCGCAATCCACGAAAACAACATGACTCGGGATCGATCAAACTTGTCAGCGATCACTCCCCCCGGTATGTACGAGACAGCCATGGCCGCCATTGATACCGAGAAGACGAAGCCCACTTGTGCAGGAGTGCATCCGATGCTGCGCAAGTAGACAGGAAACAAGTATGAATGCAGGCCGTATCCGAATCCCCATAGGAACATCGCCCAAGCTATCAGCCAAATCGGTGTCGGGACGTAACCTGCACGTCCTGTCCACGGCGCACCCACATTGCGCTGAGTGTTCCGGTTCATCCGGACAACCCCCGTCTTTGCCAGAGGCCTTCGAGTGTCCTCTCTACACTCAAGAACACATCACTGGCTTTCCGATACTCCTCAGCGTCGTCCCGACGTGGCTCGAACACCCGCGCTGCCCGGACTACTGCGTCCACCCCCTCAGCTGCAGAGGCGAACCTGCGAGCGGCCATGCCGGCGAGGATCACCGCCCCCAGAACAGCACCCTCTCGTGCTGCCATCTTGACAACAGGCACTCCGGTGATATCCGCCTTCATCTGGAGCCACCCGTCGTGGCGCGCCCCTGAGCCAACCGCCCGAATCTCGCGCGTCGTCCAAAGTAGCCCCGCCTCTTCCATGCACTCTCGCACCACGTAGGCGCACCCCTCCAGGACTGCCCGAAGCATGTCGTGGACACCGTGCCGTGGTCTTATGCCGACAAACCCTCCGGTCGCGCCGGGGATCGCGCGTGGGCTCCTCTCGCCCACCATGTGCGGCACGAACACGAGCCCTCCCGCACCCACCCTCGACCGAGTGAGGGCCTCCGCGATAACGCCTTCCCAGCCCTCTGAAGCCCGGACAGCCGCGGGAAACAGGACAGACATAGCCCACGCCAAAGACCCACCAGTGTATGACACCGGGATAACCGTGAGACTAGTCCCAGGCACCACATGGCAGACCGTGCCAGGCACAGTCGATATGCACGTGGAGGTCCCTGTCGAGTCACACGCCACTCCCTCAGTGATCACACCCGCACCAAGTGTCTCCACGAACGCGTCGATTCCTCCCGACGCGACCGGCGTTCCTTCCGGAAGCCCAGTCTGGGAAGCCGCCTCTGCTGTCACCCGTCCTGCGGTCTCCCATGGGTCCACGAGCCTTGGGAAGAGTCTGCGCACACTCCAACCTGACGCCGCAGACACGCAGGACACGGCCGATGAATCAAAACATAACTCCCCTGTGAGCCTGAAGCATATGTAGTCCTTGGGCTGCAAGACAGCAGCCGGGGCGGTCTTCTTCGCCCAAGGTTGCCTTACAAGCCAGAGGGCAGTCGCCTCAAATGACGGCCCTGCGGCTCCTGTCTCACCGCCCGAGGACGCTGCAGCCTCCTCGAGAGGCCGCCTGTCCATCCACGTGATGACAGGTGACAGCGGCTTTCCGGAACCATCCAGTGCAACCAGGGACGGCCCATGTCCAGAGAGTCCGACTCCAGCCACGCGAACCTGGCGGACCCCGCCTCCACCGCTCCCTTCCGCAAGGACTCTCCTTACGCACTCAGCTACCGTGCACCAGATCCGTTCAGGGTCCTGTTGGAAGACGGAGTCAGTCGCCGCGGGTCGCCTTGATATCGAGACCTCTCCATTCTCCTTCCAGAGTGCAGCCTTGATCCAAGTCGTCCCTATGTCGACGCCAACAAGGGCTAGGCTGTTGTCTCTCCCCATGTCACGCGTCCTCGCAGATTTGCAGCACTACCTTGAGAGTCTCTCCCGCTTCGGCCGCATTGAAGGCGGTCTTGGCGCCTTCTATCTTGAACACATGGGTTATGATGCCTTTCACGTTGATCCTCCCTGCCGCGATCATCGCAAGTGCCGTCTCGAAGTGGTGAGGAGCGAAGCCGAAGCTTCCCATGATCGTGATCTCGTCGTAGTGTAGTCGCTTGGCGTCTACCGTCAGTTGCGCATCCCCTGGAAGCCCTCCGAAGACGTTGACCACTCCGCCCTGCCTCACAGCCTCCATGCCGGTGTCCACCGCGTCCACCGCTCCCACACAGACGAAGGCCACATCCGGGCCATCGCCCGCGGTCGACTCTCGGGCCCACTTCTTCACATCCGCCTCGGAAGGATCGATTACGAGTGCGCCACGCCGGCGAGCTTCCTCTCTTCGCCAGGCGTTAGGCTCGCTTACGAGCACCCGCGCGACCCCGACCGACTTGCATAGTTCCAGAATTAGAAGGCCCATAGGCCCCGCCCCTATCACAAGGACAGTGTCGCCTAGCTGGACCCCGGCATCCGTTACTGCGTTGATACAGCAGGCAAGAGGCTCGGTGAGGCATGCCTCGTTCCTGTCGATCCCGTTCGGAAGCTTGAAGGTTCCCTTGCGGATCACTCCGGAGGGCACTCTTATGTACTCAGCGAACGCGCCCTCTATCCAGTCCTTGTTCATGCAGAGCTCCTGCCGCCCATGCCGGCACAGGTCGCATGAATAGCATGGGACATATGGAGCGACTGCGACTTCGTCACCGAGACCCACATCGGGGTTCACTCCAGATGATTCGGACAGAGCCGGCCTCATCTCGACGATTCTCCCCACAGCTTCATGCCCGAGTATGCACGGAGGAGTGAACATGTGGTGGCCACGCCTGTATGTCTTGACGTCGGTACCGCACACACCGCATGCACTTACTTTGAGCAGTGCGTCCCCTGGACCGAGCTTCGGGCAATCGACCTCCTCAACCTTCAGATCCATAGGTCCATGGTAGACGACCGCCTTCATCCTCTTCGCACCCCCTCGTGCACTATCGTGCAAAGCTCACGCACCTTCTGTTCCGGATCCTCCGCCTGAAACACGTTTCTTCCGAAGGCGATCCCCGCCGCTCCGCAATCCATGGCGCGCGCGACCATAGTGTTCGAATCGTCGACTTTTGGCCCACCAGCGATCACTATGGGCACCCTACATGCTCTCACTATGTCACGAAAACTCTCACCCGTGAAATACGTCTTTATGACGTCCGCTCCAAGCTCGTACCCGACCCGCGCGCATACGGAAATCCACTCGGGGTCGAAACTGTGTGCGGGGTCAGACGGTATGACTTCCGCCAGCACAGGTATGCCCAGCGCGTGGGAGTCGGAGATCACGCATCCCATGATCCCGAACATCTCTTGCTCGCACTCGGATCCGACAAGTATCATGACGCAGACTGCATCCGCCCCTAGGGCGCACGCCTCTTCCACAGTGCATACCAAAGTATGAAAATCCCCGCGCGGGCTGAACTTGCTGGCTCCCCCCGTCACTCTCACTATGAGGCCAGTTCGGCCTGCGTATTCCTTCCACTCGCTTCGGGCAAACCCCGGATTGACCAGGATCGCGTCTGCCCCTCCTCGCACCACCTTGTCTATGATCCACGAAGGGTCGTCGATTCCCTTGACCGGCCCCATGAACCCGCCATAGTCGAGTGGGCAGATGACTGCCTTCGCATCCTTAAAGATCCTTCGAAGTCTCACGTTGACTCCGGTCACATTGGGTTCTCCTTTCCCGCAGAGAAACAAGGGTGTTGGCGACCTGCCGGAAGTCGAGGCGGTTCACCTTTTCGACTGTCCGTACCCACTCGTCCGGAAGGCCAGAGATACCGGACAGGGCCCCTGTTATGGCGCCGACGATCGATGCCAGTGTGTCGGTGTCTCCTCCCATGTTCGCGGCCGCTATGATTGCGGCCTTGGCGTCTGCCTCATACAAGGTTACGAGCCCCATGGCGGTGGGCACAAGCTCGGTTGGGGACATCCCCACCCCGCAGACCTCGTAAAGAGTGTCCTCGGCCGAAATGCGACTTGACCTCTCCGCCACGATCCTGAGGGCTAGCCTGATGCGGGCGGCGACAGACGCTCCCGCCCATTTCACCCCGAGCCTCTGTCCGTACTCCGCCCCGAATAGTGCGGCCTGCATCACCTCCTGAACTCTGGCCGATGCCGAGGCGCAACGTGGACACGATACCGCGCAGGATACAGCGCAGGCAACTGCGCACGCACCTGCTATAGCCACGTTCACCCCGTGCGTGGGCAAGCACGACAGATAGCACTCGTGCGCCGCGCCGTCAAGGTCCCCTGCGTTGGCTATGCCGATCGGCGCGACCCGCATCGCCGCCCCAACCGTGGCGCCAGAAGAACCGGCACTCGCCGGGTCTTCGCCGTTCAGAAGCCTCTGCATGGCGGTCTTGCTGCTCGGCCCGAGGACCGACGAATCGAACGCGTTCGTATCGCGAGCCCACTTGAGGTACGCCTCAGCGGCTATCTCTGGGGTTATCTTGCCGTGCACCGATATCGCTTCGGCCAATGCGAGAGTCTGCTGAGTGTCGTCCGTCACCTGTCCGGCTGCCATCTCCGCGTGAATGTGCTCCGCGCGAGGCATGACGAACCCGTCTATGCGTCCGTACTTCTCCCTGATCTCCTCGCGTGACATGAACTCGGCAGGCATTCCCATGGCATCTCCAATGGCAAGCCCGGCAAGGCACCCCGCCACACGCTCCAGGTCAAGGGCAAGCACGCGCTTCACGATGCCGTGCTCCCTTCCAGGAACTCATCAAGCTCACCTCTTGTCGGCATGGCCTCTCTCGCCCCCACTCTCTGTATTGCCAGGGCAGCGCAGGCATTGCCTCTTCGGAGGCACTCGGCTGTTGGGAGCCCGTCTAGGAGGGCGCTCATGAAACCAGCGGAAAAAGCATCTCCAGCGCCAGTCGTATCCACCGCCTGCACCCTGAAGCAAGCCTGAGCAACCGAAGTGCCTGTCACGCCTACGGGCGCGCCGTCCGCCGTCGGACATGTGCCGCCCGAGCTGTAGCAGACTGCACCGCCTTGTCCCAAAGTGACGACTGCATTCCTTATCCCATTGCAGAGAAGCCACGTCGCACCGTCCCGGTGATCCCCGCTGCTCCGAGCGCCCGCCGAGCTCATGAGCGACATGAGCTCTCCTCTAGAAAGCAGCACGTAGTCCGCCTCCCTGAGCAGCTCCATCAACGCGTGGATTGGGACCCACGAAGCCGTTCCCCCTGGACCGCACACCACCCGGGCTCCTCTTTCGCGGGCAAGAGCCGCAGCTCTACGGGCAACATCGGGGAACGCCTCTCCGATGTAAAGCAGATCTGTGCCCTCGATTGCAGAAGGGTCCAGCTCATGGGGAGTCTCGAGAAGCGCCGTGCCGCCCAGGGAATAAATGATCCGCCTTCCCTGGCCGTCTACCACGATGATCGTCTGGGCGGTTCGGCCCGCGGGGTCGAAAACAAGCCAGCTCGTGTCCACCCCGTCTTTCTCGAATGCGGTCTTCAGCGTAAGGCCATTTTCGTCGGCCCCAACCTTGCCCACGAACCTCGATCCGACCCCGAGGCGTGAAAGCCCGACCGCGATGTTAGCTGTTGACCCTCCCGGCACGAGCATCGGCTCACCTTTGGCGAAGACCATTGCGTCGGGCGAAGGAAACTCCTCGACGGTGAATATGAAGTCCATCGCCGCCGCTCCAACACACACTGCCCGTCTGCATCCCAGGCCCACGTTACAACGCTCCCACCTTGAACACCGCAAGCCCCACTATGCATACTGCCGCTGCCGCGAGCGAACCCCACAGCATGAGCGCGTCAGCGAATGTGGGCTCATACGGCCTGATGAACGTGAATCTCTTGCTGCTTCCGAACGCCCTTGATTCCATGGCCAGGGCCATGGTGTCGGCCATGGAGAGTGCATTTGAGAACACAGGGGAGATGACATGTGAGGCTTTGCGGATCCTCTCGGCAAATGCCCCTTTCTCGAAGTCGACGCCCTTCGATCGGTGTGCATCTATCAGTGTTCTCATCTGCATCTGCACTACGGGCACGAATTTCCACGCGGTCGATATCACGAACCCGACCTGGTAGGGGACGAATCGAATCCTGGCCAGGATCTGCACGATCTCCGATGGAGATGTCACATAGCCGAATATGGCCACCGCAACCAGGACGGTGAACACTTTCAGCGCCATTCCCACACCATATAGAACCCCCCCTATCATGACTGGCCACGCTGGGCCCACTCCCGGGATCCAACCGGGGATGATGTGGAAGAGCACCTGCCTCGGGTCCTCCAGAGTCACGCTCTTCGGAACGTAGGTGGCTCCCTGGATCAGCACTATTACTGCTGTTACGATGATGAGGAATGAGAGCACTCCCTTTATCTTCGCCCACGGGAACGCGGCAAGGAACCCGAACCCGATGACAATCAGGCCGAGAACCGCCAGGTGCACGGGGTTGCTCCATATCACGCTCACCACTATGGTCGAGAGCAGCCAGATGGATTTGGCCCTCGGATCCAAGCGGTGCATCGGCGTTGACTTGCTTTCATACTCCACAATCACTTGATGCACACCTCCGTGCGGACGCACCCTCTCTGGATGCAAGAAGCCTCTGCGCGGCTTCTTCAGGCGTGAGGATCACCTCTCCCCATATTGCGTTGGAGAGGTCCGCAATTGGCGGACGTCTGAGACTCGCCTGTTCCATCAAGTCCGGGCGGGAGAAGACCTCCTTGGGAGTGCCGTCCCCAACGACTCGGCCTTTTGCCATCACGATGACTCTCTTGGCATAGAGGCTCACGATGTTCATGTCATGAGTGATGATTACGATGGTCATTCCATGCTCGCGTCGGAGACGTTCGAGGTAATCCAATATCTGGAGGGACTCGACCCAGTCGAGTCCGGTGGTAGGTTCATCCACGATCAGGATCTTTGGGCCCATTGCCACCACTGAGCCTAGCGCGAGTCTCTGGCGCTCACCCTTGGTCAGGTATTTCGGCCAGACATCACGGTACTTGGCAAGCCCGATGTCGCACAGGATTCTCTCGGTGACCGCGTCGATCTGCCCTGGTGAAAGGCCGATGTTGGTTGGCCCGAACCGGAGTTCGTCTTCTACCGTCGTACAGAACAGTTGCTCGTCTGGGTTTTGGAAAACGTACCCCACTTCGCGGCAGAGCTCAGTTGTTGGAATACCCTTTGATGGCTTACCGAGTACTTCGATCTGACCAGAGGTGGGCCGAAGCAGGCCATTGAAGTGCCTTGTGAGCGTGGTCTTTCCGGCGCCGTTCTGTCCGACAATCGCTACGAACTCGCCTTCGTGTATGGTGAGGGTGACTCCGTTCAGAGCCTTCGTGCCCATGGGGTACCTGAACTCGAGGTCGACCGTCTCCAGGACGGGACGAGGCCCCCGCAGGAAAGAGGTGCTCCCAGCGGGTTTCTCCGCCTGCGCATCCGCTCGCCCGTTCAGCTGCACACTCTCAGCCCAGCCTGGAGGCCCCCACGCTCCGCGGCTAACTAGGGATACCGCCTCGTCGACCGTGAATGGAGGTTCCTCCCCTCCAATCAGCCGTCCAAACTCTACGATCTGCGGGACGCGTACGCCGGCGGCCCGGATCTCGTCTACATGGGCAAACACCTCCCGAGGACGCCCAGAGAGAACGAACTTCCCTCCCTTCATCACAAACACCCTGTCCGCCAAGGCGAGGATGTCGTCGACTTCCTGCTCTATCAGGACGACTGTGACCCCGAGAGATTCTTTGAGGTGGCGCACGCTCGCAAAGACCCGGGCTTTGCCCTCTGGATCCAGCATCGAGGTGGGCTCATCCAACACCATGATCTTGGGAAGCATCGCATAGACCCCGGCGATGGCAGTGGCCTGTTTCTGGCCGCCAGACAGCCTGTGCGGAGCGCGTGATTCCAGGCCCTTGAGTCGCATAGCAGAGATCGCCTTGTCCACTCTGTCCATAATGCCGGAGTAGTCCAGACCGAGGTTTGAGGGACCGAACGCAACATCTTCTTCTACCGTCATCCCGAAGAGCTGCACGTCAGGATCGCCAAACACAAGACCCACTCTAGTCGCCATTCTCGCAGTGCCCACCACAGATGGAACCATCCCGTCTACAACGACCTTGCCGGAGAGATCTCCGTCAATAAACCGGGGGATCGTTCCGTTCATAACGCACGCGAGCGTACTCTTGCCTGCCCCGGTGGACCCCAGTATCGCCACGCACTCGCCCGGCTCAACCTCGAGAGAGACGCCATCGAGTGCTCGGCGTTTGGAGCCCTTGTAGTTGAAGCTGACGTCCTCCAGTGAAATGATCGGCGCCAAGTGGAACACCTCTCTTGAGCTTCACTCGACGGCCTCAGGCCGTTTCCTGTTCTGCGCACCTTTGAGCGCCCTTGCCACAGTCAACCCGATGACCGCGTTCACCGCCGACCCCAGAATCTGGGACGGTAGAAGTGCAATCATGAGCGCCGGCCCTATCATGAGAGCCCATGGGCCAAGACAGGTGATTGTGTTGACTATGGTCCCCACAATGATCGCGGCCAGCAGGTTCACTTTCTTCGCCACGAACACAGCAAGGGTGACCGTCAAGGCCATTCCGCTGAGGTAGACCGGTACCATTGGGAGCCAGCTTGCGAAGCCTCCAAGGGCGTTCGCAAGAAAACACCCGATGGCAGCGACCGTAGCGCCCACAGGCCAGCCAAAATAGGCGGCTGCGAAGTAACCAGCTGCGGCATCCAACGCGATGGTCGTGGCTGGGCCGGGTACCTTGATCATAGCACCAGCTCCTGAGACTGCTGCCAGAATCGTCACCCGGGCAATGGTTCTTGTGTCCCACGCAACCTTGTGTTCCGCGGGGTGCTCCCTTGTGAGCACCCGTCCGATGCCCCACATGAAGATGAGGTAAAGTAGTGCAAGCGCGTACGCGACGCCGAGTCCCAAAGCGCCCTGTCCAAGTGGCATTTCCCGTACCTCCCTATTAGAGTTCCGTTTGTTTCGAGAGACGGATGACGCTGCGTGCGGCTACATCGTCCGTAATGAGCACATCGAGCACGCCGGTGTGTAACGCACCCAAGATCGCGTCAGTCTTGTTCTCTCCCCCTGCGACTCCCACTACCATCCTGGCCTTCCGAAGCTGGTCCAGGCCGACTCCGACTATCCTGCCGTCAAGGTACGTGTCTACTGGCTTCCCTTCGATGTCGAAGAATCTCATGCACATGTCGCCGACTGTTCCCGCGGTCTCGAGCCTCCCAAGGTCTTCGTCGGAAAACCCTCCCTCCTGGAGAAGCGTGGACGGCGGCTTGAGACATCCTATTCCCACCACAGCAATATCGAGACGGTCCCACATGTCGACTACCCTTTTGATGTTGCTGTCAGATGTTATGGCCGCATGGGCCTCCGGCGTGTCTACAAAGGAAGGAGCGTGCAGGTACAGGTGAGAGCCCCCGAGAGCCTTGGCTATGCGCGATGCAATATCGTTTACCTGGAGTTCGACACTGGCCTGTCCGAGACCGCCAAGAAGAGGGACTGTGAGGAGATCACGAGCGCGTGGGCGGGCGGTGGAGAGCGCGGAGGCGAGTTCACGGAGAGTGGCGCCCCAGGAGACGCCGACTACCAGTCCGGGTTTCGCGCGTTCCGCCAGGTACTCCGCTCCTGCCTTGCCAAGATTCTGCGTGACGAGGTGCGAGGGCCCGCCTTCCCCCGATATTACGACCGCATCACGGAGTCCAAAGCGTTCGCACAGCTCCGCACGGAGGTCACTGAAGTCAAGCCCTGGCGGGACGACTCTTATCACCACGATTCCCTCGGCACGTGCCTGCTTAATGGCCCTTGACACTTGGCTGCGGGATATCCCAAGAGCTTGAGCTATCTCTTCCTGAGTCTTATCAAGCTCGTAGTACTGATTCGCCACTTGATGGAGAAGGCGCCTGTCGAAACCCATGCACTGCACTCCCTTTAACCTACTGGGGAGAAGTCCGGCAGATGGTTTGCACATTTGTTCAGCACATATGTGCTCCAATGGCTACTTCTACGCGGCAATGCTCATTCCTTCTTTGCGAGAAGAAAAAGCATGACCCCTCATCCATCCGGTTGCTTGAGTTTGGAGGCCGGCGTCCTGTTATGCGGCACGTGGGCAAGAGGCACACATCCGCAGGGTCAGCAGCAGCGAGATGGAGGAGCTAGTGAAGGCCTTGGGCCTCGATGGTATGGGAAAGAGAGAGATCTTCAGGATCACTGAGAATCCAGAAGACACGGTCAATAGGTTCCGCACAGAAAGCAGAAGTCAAAGTGGGCATGGAGAAGGAAGGGCTTCTCTGACTGCACTCGCCATGGGCCCCGCTCCAGACGAAAGGCCAGGCCCTGCTTCTCGAGGATCTCATCTTGCAGCACCCTCAAGATGCGGGCCATCGTCACCGCCTACATGCGCACTGCATTCGGACGCCGCACCAGCCTCCTCACAACGCCAATGAGCGGCTCGCCGAACAGCGCGGCGAATATGCACACGATCAGCCCGGCGCAGATCGGGCGAGTGAGGAAGGGGATCAGACTCCCCCCTGTCTTGATGAGGCCCACTCTCAGGTTGTCCTCCACCATCGGGCCCAGGATGAGTCCGAGCACCATCGGGGTAAGCGGGATTCCCGCGCCCTCCATTATGAATCCGAGCAAGCCAGCCCCTAGCATTATGTAGATATCCACAGTGCTGGACCGGAGGGCGTAGGACCCGAGCACTGAAAGAGCGACAACCGTCGCCATCACGATCGCCCTGGGGAGCCGCAGAAAGAGCGCGAAGGCCTTGATTCCTGCGTACCCTATCGCCACCAGGATGAACTGAGAAATGACGGCTACGGCGAACATACCGTTCAGGAGTTCGTGACTGTCCTGGAAGATCGTCGGACCAGGCCTGAGTCCGTACATGAGCATCGCACCAAGGACTATGGCCGTTATCGTGTCTCCCGGAACCCCAAAGACCAGAGCCGGGATCCAGGTACCCCCGAGAGCCGCGTTGTTCGCCGCCGTGGGCGCGACCACACCTTCTTCGTACCCGGTTCCATACTTCTCTGGGTGTGCGGACGTCCTCTTTCCGACCCCGTACGCCACCCAGGCAGCTACGTCTGCCCCGGTCCCGGGCAGAGCTCCGATGAATGTTCCCACAATCGACGACTTGAGCACCGTGGCCTTAAACCGCCACAGTACCCTGAGTGCCTTTGTGAGTGAACACGGCATCTGCTTTGTGACCGCGGGCCTGTTGTCGCCGAGGGGGTTGTTGAGGAACCGGAAGACCTCAGAGAGACCGAACAGACCTATCATTACAGGGATGAACTCTATCCTGCCGGCGAATTCCGGCACACCGAATGAGAACCGGGGGTACCCGGTCGTAACATCTGCCCCGACACAGGAGATGAGTAGGCCGGCAAGGACGGAGATGAACCCGCGGAGGGTGTTGCCCCGCGCGATGATGGCGCTCATAGACAGCCCGAACACACCGAGCCAGAAGTACTCGAAGTTGCTGAAGCGGAGCGCGAATGTAGCAAGCGGTCGTGAGGTGAAAATGAGGAGCGCTACCCCTATCAGCCCACCCACGGCAGAGCCGACGAGGTCTATCCCCAGTGCCGCCTCGCCCTCGCCTCTCTTGGCCATCTCGTACCCGTCGAGCACGGCGGCCCCCGAGGCGGGGGTCCCCGGTATCCTGAGAAACGTGGCGGGTATGTCTCCGGCAAAGATCGCCGTGAACTCTATTCCGAGTATCATCGCGAGAGCGCCGAGCGGAGTCAAGTAGTAGGTCGCAGGTATTATGAGAGCCACAGCCATGGTAGCCGTCAGGCCCGGCATCCCGCCCACGAATATCCCGAACGCCATCCCGATGACCCACGGTACAAGAACCTGGAGCTGGAATATGTCAGCTATCACCGGATACGCCTCCCGATCACCAGAAACTCAAGACGCCTGTTGGGAGCGGAACCCTTAACAACCTCGCAAAAATCAGCGCCAGGCCTACGGTCACCAGGATGGAAGCAAGAATACTCTGAGCAGGCCTCACCTTGAACCTAAGCATGATAATCGTGGACATGATGGCGGTGGTCAGAAGAAAGCCCAGCCTTTCGTGAAGGACTCCGTAGGCAATGATGCACGCGACCATGATGAGACCACTGAGGAAACCCTGGTTTCCAAACAGTCCGGCCAGCGTTCTGACTGGGCACTGATCTGACGAGGTCTCCGAACCTCGTGCACGAAAGGCCACGACGAATTCCGCGGCGCCGCATACTAGTAGCCCGAAAGCGATGAGATTTGGGAAGAAAGCCGGACCCGGAAGCTCAACTCCTCTGACCCGGAAGGCCGGGAAGTCCCGCGTTAGGAGGAGGACGGTCACCCCGAGTGACACACAACAGAGCCCAATTATCAACGATTGTTTTCTCATAACCTCAACCCCTAACGGCTTCGAATCGAAGAACGAGGGGAGGCTCCTCCCGCGTGGGGAAGGGCGGGAGGAGCGCCGGCAGGTGGGTTACTGAATATACCCTCCGAGTTTCAGGACAGTATTCCAGGCCTGATCCTGGGCTGCCATGAAGTCCCCGAACTCTTTGGGGCCTCTGATTCTGGTCCCGAAACCATTCTTGTCCATGAATTCCTTGAACCCGTCTGACGCCACGATCTTGGACATGGCCTTGTAAAGGACTTCCACCACTTCGTCAGGCGTCCCCGCGGGTACCCCGAACCCTCTCCAGGTCCCGGCAGACCAGTCGATGCCTTGCTCTTTGAGAGTGGGCACTTCGGGGAACGAAGGAAGGCGGCTATCGGCCATCACGGCGAGGGCCCTCACCGTGCCTGCCTGCACTTGAGCCGCGGCCTCCGCGAGGCTGCACGTGACGACATCAACGTGTCCCCCGAGAAGTTCGACGAGAGACGGGGCCGCGCCAGTCGTTGGCACCCACGTCACAGCGTCCACAGGAATCCCTGCGACATTCAGCATCCCGATACGGGCGAGATCCCATATCGTCCCTGCTCCGGAGCCTGAGAAGAGAAGCTTGCCTGGGTTTGCCTTTATGTACGCGAGGAGCTCCTTGACGTTCTTCCACGGAGCGTCTGCGCGCACAAGCACTGACGATGCGTCCTCGTTGAACTGCATTATGGGTTTGAAGTCCTTGTACGACACGTCAGCCAGCCCAAGCCAGTGGACCGTCGCGATCTCCAAGGTTATGTGGGTCACGGTGTACCCGTCTGCCTTGGCCCGCGCCCCGGCCCCGTGCCCAACACCCCCGTTGCCGCCGGTCTTGTTCTCCACGACGAAGGGCACTCCCAGCTCCAGTCTGAGTTGGTCAGCCAAGTAGCGCGTCAACCGGTCCGTTCCGCCGCCGGCGGCCCACGGGCAGATCACCGTGACCGCGCGGGTCGGGTATGTCGCTGCGACACCTGGTTGGACAAAGAGAATCAGACAGGCCAATGACAACAGCGTGACTCTGCGCATCAAAGAACCAACACGATTCATCTTCATCTCTCCTTCCGTTCACAGAACACTCATGTTTGATAGACACGACGACCCAGCGTCACTCGGCTCTCAGCAGATGCTCTACCTCCTCCCTGGTGGGTTGGGACACCAGTGGCCCTCGCCCACGGCATGTCATGGCAGCCGCAGCGTTTGCGAACCTGGCTGTTACATCCGGCGAACGCCCTTCCAGAAGACACGCCACGACTGCTGCGTCGAACACATCGCCTGCCCCTACCGTATCCTCCACGTGAACCTGAACACCGGGCGCACGCGAGGCGCCGTCTCTTGTGACAACCAGACACCCATCCGGCCCCATTTTCACCGCGACCAGCGTTACGCCCCCGTCGATCAAGCGCGCTGCGATCTTGACTGGTTCGACATCACCGAACAGGAGATGCGCCTCATCAAGTGTGAGTTCTACAACATCCGCGAGGCGGAGAATGGTATGTCGTACCGCCGCGCGGAGTGTGCTAGATGCCCAGAAACCCGGGCGGATGTTCGGATCGTATGAAACCGTCACGCTGTTGTCCCGGGCAACTTCGATGGCTGCAAAACACGCTTCCATCGCGCTCGGGCTTATTGCCTGGCTTATCCCTGTGAGATGGAGGACCTTGGCGCGAGTCACGTATTGCGTGTCTATGTCGGACTGGCTCAGGTGACTTGCGGCAGATCCTTTCCGATGATAGGTGAACTCGTGGCTCTGGTCATGCGAGCAGGAGAAATAGAGTCCGGTGTAGCCCTCGGCATCAACGACCACATGAGACGTATCTACCCCGGCCCGACTCCATAAGTCCATGAAGCTCCGCCCCCACGCATCGCTTCCCACACGAGTTATGTACCCGGAGGTGTGTCCGAGTTTGGCAAGGGCCACCACGAAGTTCGACGTGTCGCCTCCCCATATCCGCTGAAAAGAAGTCTCTTCGGCGATCGGGCGGCCGGAGGTTCCATAGAACCCGGCGAGCGGCTCACCCAAAGCTACTACCTCGACCATTGCCATGACCTCAATCACCTCATGAGCGATTCCCTTCCGCCGCGGTGCCTCGCGACGAACACGTGCAGATCATTCCATGTGGGCAGGGGTTCGAGATCCCCCCTGGCGGTCACAGCAATCGCCCCCGCGGCGTTCGCGTACATCAGAGCCTCATCGATCGGGCTCCCCTTGAGGATGCACGCCAGGAACGCTGCGTCGAAAGCGTCACCTGCCCCGAGTTCGTCCACCACCGGGACGGAAAAGCCAGGGTCCGACGATGGCACCCCGTCTTTCGGATATGCGCTGGCTCCATGGCTCCCACATTTGACCACAAGGACGCGCGCCGCAGGGCAGAGCTTCCGCAAGATCTCAACCTGGTGCTCTAGTTCATCGTTACCAAAGAGGAAATCAAGATCACCCGTGCCCGTGAAGACAATGTCAGCAAAGGCCAGGAAGGGATCCACAGCCCTGCGCGCCGCTTCTGGGGTCTTGAGAAGCTGAATTCGGATGTTGGTGTCGAAGCTGAACAGTGCTCCGTTGTTGTGGGCGATCTCTGCCAGGCGGAGCGCGGCTTCCCGGCAGCTCTGACTGAGGGCAGGGGTGATGCCAGTGACATGAGCAAGCCTGGCGGAGGAGATCCACTCCGGTTCGATGTCGTCCGGGCCCATCCTGCTCGCCGCAGAGCCGGACCTGTAGTAGTAGACCTTCGATTTCCCCGGAACGGGGTACCCCCTCTGCACCAGATAGACTCCTGTCGGCGCCTCACGGTCCACCGTTACGCGAGAAGTATCCACTCCGTAAGAGTTGAGTTCCATGAGTACGGCCATGCCCATCTCGTCATCCCCCACCCTGGAGATGAAACTAGCATTGAAACCGAGCCTCGCGAGGCCGGCGAGAGTATCCGCCTCACTGCCGGCGACGTGTCGCTCGAACATGCGAACCGCACGCAATGGGCCGGGTTCGGCTGCATTCAACTGGACCATCACTTCGCCCAACGATACAACGTCCAACATGACCCCTCCCGGACACCCTGGTTACCAGGGGCAACCTCCACCGCCAGTCCGCGTATGATGCAGTGCCTCTCTCCCACGAACCCCGGGGATATCAACAGCGCTTGCATAGCCGCTCTGGCTATGGAAGTATTGTGCACTTAGAGACGAATTCCTGCCTCGTGAAGGCGTTCCTACCGACATTCCGCACGTAGATTCTGCCAGCTAATGATTCCGCGAAGAGGAGGCTAGTCCATCATCGAGCGCAGGATCTGTGTATATCTCTTCGCTGAAGCCTGCCAGCCGCAGAAGCCTTGGCACGTCGAAGAGCCGGCCCGTATTGCGCCAGACTCGGCGCACCATCCCTTCGTGTTCGACGTAGGCAACCTGCGCGGTGTCCAACATGTCGAGTATCATCCGAGCCGTCGGCTTCCTCGTCAGCTTCTGCCCGGGTATCATTAGGGGTTCCTCTTCGGTCTCCAAGTTCTTTCGTACCCGCCTTTCCAGCAAGGTGGACATGAGCAGAGCCATTAAGAGCACGTACCCCAGAGCCTCAATCCGGCTCTGCTTCTTTAGGAACACCTGCCCTAGCAGGTAAGGACTTTTGAGAAAGCTGAACCTCGCCTCCACCATCCATTGTTGCTTGTACTCCCCGAGTATGCGCTGAGCTGGATACTTCTTCGTATTCATCACGTTGGTTATCAAGACGAAACATCTCTCCCGCTCTCGCGCCCGGTTTACCTGAGCTTCGTCCACTCCGTGTATCTTGACTTTGGTCTTGTACACCGTTGCCCCCGCGGGGACCTCTTCGTCTTTTCTCGGCCGGCCCCGCCTTGACCGCTTCTCCCTTATGGTTTCCTCCAGGGCCTCGAAGGAAAGCTCGTGGAATCCGTCCTTCCACTTGGCGATGAACAATTCCCCTGCCCGCCTTGCGTCAAGTTCACATACGAACTCTCTGTCGAAAAGCTCTTTAGCCGCCCGTTCGATCTCTTCTCCAGACTTGGCGATCCGCTTCTCCAGGGACTTCTCCTTCCTCGAGTCCAGGGTGGATGACCGGACCACGATGAACCGGTAGTCTGCCTCGGCTATCCGAGCGACGCTCTCGCTAACCCAATACTCAGCCGCACCCTTGCATGAAGAATAGGAGCCAGCGGGTTCCCAGTCGTCCGCCCCGCAAGCCGCTGCGACGGGTTCGCCTACTACCCCGGAAGCAGCCGGTACGTGGGAGATCAACCTGATGTGTTCATATTCTCCGTAGACGGACAGGCTTGTCATATCGAAGTGCATCGAACCCGCATCGACCTCATGAACCTTTAGGGCAGAGGTGATCACGTCCCCGAGAACTTTGTTGGCCCGGGCTTCGAACAGCTTATCCAAGGCTCTACCGAGCGCGTCGGCGAGGCCGATCTCCCTCGACATGGCCGCTACGAGGGAAGTGGCGCCCGCGGTCACCGTCCTTACCGAACCAGGAGCCTCTAAGATAACCTTCATGTCCACCAGCACGCACCCCCGGGTCCCATCCTATCCGGAGGAGTCGAACACGCCTTTAACTGGTCTCTTCCAAAATACCTGCTTGGGAGATGTTACATGCGGAATGTTGGTTCGTACGTGGCACTGGAGCAGGGGATCACCCGTGGTGTACAGGTGAAAACGGATGAGGCGCCAGCCGGACCAGTACTTGCTGATGCCTCACCTGTCATTGCTCTGCTGCGGTAAGCGCGTTTTCCACCGCCTTGAGATAGGCCTTAGTGTTTATGGTTGCACCGCTGACGGTATCCACGTCCAGCGATTGAGTCTCGATGATCTTCCTGACCACCTGCTCCGTGACTTCAGTCTTCGGGATCCGGACTTCCTTCAGGACATCGATATCGGTGACCTTGCCTGACGACACCGTGACCCGAACCGTGTTCGACCACCGACCGCCTTTGAACTGTCCTGTGTAGGTTCCGTCCCTGAGCCTTGTGAAATCTACAGCGCGAATCTGGAGGCTCTTGATAGAAGACTGCCCGGCCATCAGAAAGACGCCTGCTCCTACCATCACTACAACGAATCCTCCGAGAATCGCCAGCAATACCTTCCACATCCGCATCTTCTCCCTGCATTCATCGAATGACATTCACACTTCGACCCTCAGCAGCCAGAAAGCAGTTCTTCAGACCTTCAGTGACATGAACCGATAACTCAACATCGACGAGAACGGCCTCGGCTCTAGGGAACCGCCTGATGAATCCAAGTCCTCTGTTCATCCCGGCCACGAACACGGCCGTCGACAGCGCGTCGGCAATCACGGAACTGTCTGCGACAATGGTCGCGCTCACCAACCCCGAGTCGGCTGGATATCCGGTAGACGGGTCGAGTATATGATGGCGCCTCCTGCCGTGTCTATCTATGAAGTATCGCTGGTAGTCGCCGGATGTGACCACCGCCTTGTCGGCCACGGAAACAAGACCGATCAAGCTACCTTCCTGCCTGGGGTGCTGTATGCCGATCCGCCAGTCTGTCCCGTCAGGTCTTGTCCCGAGGGCCACCACATTGCCTCCTATGTTTGCGAAAGCTGATGTGACGTCGTGGTCCCTGAATACCTGGACGAATCTGTCGCCCGCATAGCCTTTCCCTATGCCACCGAGGTCGATGGATTGTCCGGCCCTCCGGAGCCCGGCGGCCCTTTCGTTGGGGTCCAGTACCAAATCGGTGTAGCCCACCAGAGAAAGAACCCGCCTTATCTTTGAGTCCTCCGGAGGGCTTGATGCACCCCTGCCGATGCTCCATAGGTCCACCAGAGGCCCGATGGTAACATCGAATAGCCCCTGGCAGACACTTGAGAATTCGGCTGCGTGCGACAGCACCTCATATGTGTCAGCGCTCAACCTTTCGCACGAGATACCTGCCGACCTGTTGATCGCGCTTATCTCGCTTCCGGGCACAAATCGGCTCATCAGGCTTTCAAGCCGTGTGGCCTCTCGCCTGATCGCGTGCAGAGACTCTTCGGCGTGTTCACCGAAGGCTCTGTGGGTCATTATTGTGCCCATCCCGAAGCTCTCAGACTCCGCAACGAAGGCCTTGGCCACTGCTAGACCCCTATTCTCCGTCTGCCTGCTCGCGCATTCTGAACCAGGACTCATCAATTTGTATCCTACGACGAGCTTGCGACTTTCCCTTTATTCCAGCTTCGGCGCAGGTCTGTCTCTTTACCGTCCTGCCGGCCCGTCTACTCCCCTGAAGACTCGACCGCCCCCTCAGCCCTGCCTCTTCCGCGCAAGTTCGCATAGAGCATGATAACGAGAAACGCGATGAGCACGAGGCCTATGGGCCGTGTGAACATTGTCCACATGTCTCCGGAGTATGTCAGGATCGCACGTCTGAGCGAGTAGTCGGCGATTGGCCCCACGAGGACTCCCAGGACCATCGGGGCCAGTGGGTACCCGCGCAGTCGCATCAGGTACCCCACCACACCGAAGATGAACATGACCCACACGTCGAACGTGGTGAACCCGGTGCCCCAGGCTCCTATCACACCGAGGGTCACCGCGGCCGGGAGTATGATCTCACGCCTGATGGAGAGAAGGCGTATGAAGTAGGGTGACAGCAGCCAGGAGAGCAGGCGGAACACCACGGCCGAAAACCAGAAGAGCACGATCACCCTCGCGATCAACCCCGGTTGCTCGATGATGAGCATGGGGCCCGGCCGTATGCCGTACATGAACAAAGCCGCGAGCAGAACGGCCGTGGGCCCGCTTCCTGGAATGCCCAGAACCAGCATGGGGATGAGGGCCCCGCCGGAAGTGGCGTTGTTGGCAGCCTCCGGGGCGATGATCCCCTCGGGGTGCCCTGTGCCGAATTTCTCCTTTTCCCTGGACGAACGCTGGGCGGCATCATAGGCCACCCACGGGGCCACGGACTCACCCACCCCCGGCACTATCCCCACTCCGATCCCGATGAGGATCGAACGGATCAGTGTCGTGAAGTAGCGTTTGAACAGACTGAGGTCTGCGACCATGCGTCCAGGCTCGCCCGTCAACTGGTATGGCACTTTCTCGCGAAGGACCCAGAAGACTTCGGCCAGGCCGAAGAGGCCAATCAGGACGGGGACGAACTGAATGCCGCGCATGAGCTCGGGTGTGTACCCGTACCGGAACACGCCCCAGACCGGGTCTGTCCCGGCCATGGCCACCAGAAAACCTGCAAACGCTGCTATCCAGCCTTTCAGCGGGTTCTTGGCACCCAGAGCACCGGCGAGAGTCACTCCTATCAGCGAGACCAGGAAGACCTCCCAGTCCCCCAGTCTCAGCGCGGCCACTGCGATGATGGGCAACAGCAGGAAGGTCCCAAGCTCCCCTCCGATCTCCCCGAAGAAACTGGACCACGTGGCAATGCCTATGGCCTCCCTTGCCCTGCCCTTCTTCGCGAGCGGAAACCCGTCCAGCACGGTGGCAGCCGCCGCAGGGGTTCCAGGGATGTTCAGCATGATCGCTGTCACGCTGCCACCATATATCGCCGCACAGTAGATGCCGACCAGCAAGCCGATCCCAGCGTCCGGAGGCAGGCGGAAGACAAAACCAAGCATGAGGGTCATGGCCATCACAGCGGAAATCCCAGGCAGTATTCCGCCAATGAGGCCCAGGATTCCACCGGCGACCAGCGCGATGAGTGTGACCGAGTTGGAGAGAACGGCCCCCATCATCTGAGGCAACAGCGCCCACTCCTGGGTGAGCAAGCTCCAGTTCATGGCTGTCCCCCCTGCGCTACGGAATCGGCATCTCGAATATCTCGGGTATCAGGTACCCAATGAGTGCGGCGCCGAGGACACTGTAAACCAGGACGTGCCATGCCCTGCCTACGCGAAGATACGCGAAGATCGCGACGAAGAAAAGAAACTGCAGCACTATGAAGTGGATCCATCCCACCAAAGCCACGTAGACTCCTATGAGTGCAACCAGGGTTAGCCACCTGCGGACGATGTCATTGGAAAGGGTGCTCCTAGCCCATCCCGCGATCGACCTGTATCCATGCGTTCGCAGGGTGAGGGCTACCAGTGTTGCGCTGAGGACGAACAGTAGAGACCCGATGAGTGTGGGCGTGAAACCAGCAGCAGTCACGAATCCCAAGGTGCCACGGCGTGGCATGTTCAGCGCGCCCACAATTGCGAAGACCGAGAGAGCCATGAATGCGAGACCCCCGACGACGTCACCGACGGGCCAGTAGTGGTCCTGAAGGTCCCGCGTCTTGGGGGGTATTGGTTTCTCCTCCACCGTTTGACCCCTCACTTCCTACTTGAACTGGCGAATCCGGTTGCCGCTCGCAAGTCTGGGTTGCTAGGAAGAAGGGTGAGTGGGGGACGGCCGGTGCCGGCTGGCTGTCCCCCACCCATTGCCCTACTTGGTGAACTCCGCGAGTTCCTGGGCGAAGAGCTCCTCGACCTTCGCGGGCCAGGGCCTGATCTTCGCTGCAGCCTGGTTGGGCGGCCAGGACCATTCTGTGATCCGCGGGATATTGAACTTCGCCGGGCTGTCAGACACGATGCCCAGCTCGTACTGGGGCCACGTACGGCCCGAGCCGACCTTCGACACGGCCTGGTCAGACGCCACCCCCATCAGCGGCGCGACAATGATCCCGCGGCTCTCGAGACTCTCCTGGAAACGCGGGTGCTTCACCGCATACACGAATGCCTCCGCGATCCGCTCGACGGTCTCCGGCGGTGTGTCTCTTCGGACCGCAATGCCCCAATACGGGTTGATGGCTGTGTAAACCTCCAGTTGCGGGTAGAACCGGTTGATGGTCGGGAACGTTACGCCCCTCCAATGAAAATCCTTGGGGTAGAGGTTGGCCAACGGCCTGACCTGGCCGGCCTCTGCCCAGTCAGAGATGTCTCCCAAAGATACTGAGCAGAACTCGACTGCGCCCGACAGGAGGAAACGTCCCGCTTCGCGTCCGCCATTGTAGGGTACCTCAATGGTCCGGTCGGCAACTCCCGCTGCCTGCACAACGGCCTGCGCGAAGATAGCGCCGTTCCCGCCGGCGCCGGTGCTACCGTAGCGAACCGGCTTGTCTGCCTTCTTGATCGCAGCGATCAGGTCGTTGAGGTCCCTGTAAGGGGAATCTGCCCGAACGTATATGGTCGTCCCACCCATGCCCGCCGGGAAGCTGTAGAAATCCTCCCAGCTGACCTGGGCCTGCTTTGTCACCAGCCAAGTTCCCTGAACCATGGCGCCGCCGAAGAACGTGTAGCCGTCGGGGCGGGACTGTGCTACCCTCTGGCCGGCGATTCCGCCGTTCGCGCCGTCGACGTTCGTGACCTGTATGGGCTTTCCAAGGAACTCGCTCATTTCGCGGACAACGGCACGGACCGTGGTATCGGAAGTGCCGCCCGCGGACCATCCGAGAATGACGGTAATAGCGCGGTCCGGCCAGCTTGCGGCGTAACCGGAGGTGTTCAGCAATGCACTTGCCAGCACCAGTGTCAGAAGCACTGCGAGTCGCTTCATGGCTACGATTCCTCCTTAGCAAAGTGGAAGTTGAGCCAATTCACCACTGCACCGGTCAATCCGAACTCCGCTTTGTGCAACCGCCGGTTCCCTGCCCTCACCCCTTTCTGGATTTCCGCACGGTGACGGATCCTGGCTCACGATCCCTTGACCACTGGGAGTGTCAGAAGCGCGTCTGGGATGACAATGACCCTGGCGCCAGGGTTTCGCGAAAGCTCGTCATCGACCGCTCGTTGTACGGTCTCCGCGGCCTCCAGGTGAATGCGTCTGAGGTCATGAGCGGGTATCAAGCAGTCGGTGATGACCACTCTCGCGTGCTTGAGAATCCACGCCAGTATCAGAGCCTTTTGTTCGCCTGGAGCGAACCCGTTGACCTTCGCGGTCTCGATGATCTCATCAGGGCCTCCTGACCCCGCCATCCACTCCACGTAACCCGGGTGGCCATACCCATCCTCACAGCTTGCAGGGATGATGAGTGTCCCGCCGGCCCTGACGACGGGTCTTGGTCCGAATACTGAAGTGTTGGCAGCCCTGGTGGCCTGGTAGAGGTCGCGGTTCTTTGGGTAGCCCACGCCTGCGACGACCACGTCGCCGGCCTGGTCTATCTCCACCTCGTACAGTGCCCTCGCGGTCTTGACTCCCTCCAGGAATGCCTGAACGGGGTGGCCGGCAACAGCCCTTACCAGCTCTTTCTTGCCGGTCTGAACCACATTCACTATGAAATCCAGCCCGACTGCGGAGGCGGCCTCCGTGAGGAACTCCCTGAAGGCGTTGCCTTCGATGACCCCGAGCCTCGTCTGGGAGAGCATTTCGAAGTTGTGGGTCGCCCCGATGGTCGCCTCGCCCGCTACTCCGACGGCGATGCTCTTGACTCCCCCGCTGTACCCGGCAAATAGGTGCGTCTCTATCACGCCGGTGGATATCCGGACATCGGCCTCGGCGACCTCCTTATTCACCGAGAGGGGAATCCCCCGCCTGGACTTGCCCAGTTCCACCAGGCGGCGTCTGTCCCACGGGTCATGGTTGACGAACCTGATTTTCGAGACTGTGTCCTGGCCGAACATGTCGGCAAGCTCCTCAGAGGTGTTCGGCCTGTGGGTCCCAGTTGCGACCACCGCGGTGATATCGTCGGCTCTGATCCCGCCTGCGACAAGTTCGTCAATGAGTATAGGGACGATTATGTCCTCCGGAAGCTTACGGGTGATGTCCGTGACCACGATGGCGGCTTTCTGGCCGGGCCTCACCATCTCTGACAGGCGCACACTTCCTATGGGGTTCCAGACAGCCTCTCGGATCGCGCGTTCCTCGTCGGCGACTGTGGGAAGCTCGTTACACTCCACGACGGCCACGTCGACCCAATCAGGGATGTCGAATTCCACCAGTCGCCTGCCGTTGGGGACCGCATACCTGGCCACCGACCATCCCTACCTTCCCGAGCGGTCTGCCCCGGCGTCCGGAATTCCCGTCACGCCGTCCTAAGCGCCTCCGGGTTGACCACCCACTTCGGCCTCTGGCCGGTCAGGACGTCCCGCACTCCTTCCGCGGCCCCGGTGGCCATCCTGATCACGCACTCCCGGGTAAGTGCAGCACTGTGCGGCGAAAGCAGCACGTTGTCGAACCCAAAGAGGGGATTGTCCTTATCCGGCGGCTCCCGCTCAAAGACGTCGAGAGCGGCTGCCGCGATGGGGCCGTTTCTGAGGGCGTCGCAGAGCGCCTTCTCGTCGACAACCTCTCCCCGGGAGAAGTTCACCAGGAACGAACCGGGTTTCATCATGGCCAGCCTCGCAGGGTTCACGAGGTGCCTGGTCTCGGGTGTCAGCGGGACGTGCAATGATACCACGTCCGCGGCCCTGAACACCTTATCGACCTCGTCAAGCAGGGTGATCCTCGCCTGGGAAGCCGTCTCGGGCTTGACATACGGATCGAACGCGATAACCCTGAGGTCGAACGCAGTCTGGGCTTTCCTGGCCACGATGGACCCGATCCGGCCAATGCCTATGAGGCCGAGGGTCTTCCCTTCTAGGTCCACCGCCTTGTACTCGTTCCTCGACTCCCACTTGCCCTCACGGGTGGCCCGGTCCATCGGGAGCATCCGCTTGGCCAGGGCTCCGATGGCCAGGATTGTGTGCTCCGCCACCGAAACGGCGTTGGCGTTGGGGGTGTTGAGCACCAGGATGCCCATCTCCGTTGCGGCTTTCACATCTATGTTGTCTACTCCAACCCCGTGCCGGGCGACGACCCGAAGACAGTCAGCGGACTCCATAATCTCTCGGGTGAATGGAGCTGTACGGACGATGGCACCTTCCGCGCCCGCGATCTCTTTCTTTACAGTCTCGACCGACGGATCAGAGGCCACCCTTACGTCGAATGCGTCCGCAAGGACGGCCACTCCGGACTCGTGGATGGGCTGGACTATCAGTACTCTCTTCCTCACCTACAGCACCTGCCTTGGCTTATGAGATGTGACGCCCGCCCACCGGTGGGGCCCGGTCTAGCTCTCCAGAATGCCCATCTCTACGAGGGTGTTTCTCAGCTTAGCCTTGGCCTCCTGGCTCATCTCTCCCACAGGAAGGATGGCCTCACCCGCCTCGATGCCGATCATATTCAGCGCCTCCTTGATGACCACAGGGAAGGTGCCGAGCTCGAACGCTATCCGAAGCGGAGCGAGGCGGTACTGGGCCTCGAGCGCCCTCTTGTGATCACCCGCCACGAAGGCCTCGTAGATCTCCACGGGGATCCGGGGTTCGACGTTGGCGGTGGCGGTGATGGACCCGGTCCCGCCGTAGCATAGAGTAGCGTAGATCAAGGTATCCCGGCCCGCCAGGACTGAGAAATCCATCCCTCTGGTGACCCTTATGTACTCGCCGGTGAGCGTCATGTCGCCACTGGAGTCCTTGACGCCCACGATGTTCTCGACCTGCGCGAGTTCCTTTACGGTCTCCACTTTGATCGGGACCTTGGTTCTGCCGGGATTGGA
>JANLFS010000014.1:0-6375 GCA_024655925.1 Bacillota bacterium
CAGCCGTGCACAATGGGATCCAGGCGAGCGCACAACTCCGAGACGGTCGACCTCGAGAACTCGGCCCCGCACAGTTCCTCGACAACCGCCCTTACCTTCCTGGTTGAAACGCCGTTTATCACCATCTCCATCATGGCTAGCACCAGAGCCTGCTCGCTCCGCTGGTACCTTTCAAACACGTCCGTTGAAAGTGCGCCACTCCGCGCACGGGGGACGCTGAACACCAGCTTGCCGATCCGCGTCGTCATCGTCCTGTCCCTGTGGCCGTTCCGGTAGCCTTGTCGCTCTTCCGTGCGTTCGTACGGCGCCGCTTTCAGTTGCTCAGACAGCTGGGCCTCGAGTATCTGATTCACCACTTGCTCAACCAGCCTGGCGAGTCCATCGTCCCTCGTCAACAGTCCTTGCACTGTGGTCCCATCTACTGTAATCTGGTATTGGGCCATCCTCAACACCTCTCGTGATGTTTGACTAACAACCATTCATCTACCAGAGGGGGGATGGCCTCTCCTGCTGCCACCATCGCCTACTGCCTTTTACACCAGGATATGGACTCTACTGTCCCCATCGATTCAGGTCGATCCTAATTGACTGACACATACTTACCCGGCTACGAGGAGTGATGCTTCCCGACGGGATTCTAATCTAACATACTCTGGCAATCTCGAGACTCCTGCCGCCTTTTCCATATGTCATCGGCATTTGTCTGTCCTCGCAGCAGAGTCCACGTGCGCTTCCGCTCTGAGCATGCGCGATCCCCTCACCGTTCCGGGGATACGTGTTCTTCCCGCCCGTTGTCCCCCCGCGGCCAGCTGTAGTATAGTTGGGATGCACGACAGGAGGTGCGTGTCTTGATCGACATCCATTGCCACGTCCTGCCCGGCTTGGATGATGGGCCGAGGTCCTTTGAGGATGCGCTCGCGCTGATCCAGGAAGCGCGCACAGCTGGCATTACGCAGCTAGTCGCGACGCCGCACTCGTCGACCGACCGCAGTTCCCCCCGGCCTGAACAGATCCACGCTGTTCTAGAGCAGCTGAATCACATGGCCCGGGCGCGAGGCATCTCACTGCCTGTCCTTCCTGGAGCAGAGATCATGCTAGATCCTGATGTCGGCAGGTTCATCGACGATGGGCTGCTGCTGCCGATAGGAGATGCCCGCAGGTATGTGCTCGTCGAGTTCCCGATCACCTGCATTCCGAAATACGCCTATGATGCGCTCTTCGATATCGTGGCGCGCGGCTACGTCCCGGTGATAGCCCACCCCGAGAGGTATTTCGCTATCTGCGAAGACCCCGAAAGACTCGCGGCCTTCATCCGCTCCGGAGCCCTTACACAGGTGGACGTGGGAAGTCTCATAGGGGTGTACGGTTCTTCGGCCTGCCGGTGCGCCGCCCGTATCATCGAACACAGTATGTGCCACTTCATAGCTACCGACGCCCACACGGCCGGGTTCTATGAGGGGGTAGTCACCGCGGCTCTTGGGAGGATGGAGGAGCAGTTCGGCCCGGATCTCCTCGAGACTCTCACTGTTAAGAATCCCCAGGCCGCCCTCTTGGGGCTGGACATCGAGGTCCCGGACCCGATACCGTGGCCGGCGGAACGAAAGGAGAGCTCTCTCTTGGGTGGATGGATGGCGCGGCTGAAGGTGCCGGGAATGCGAAAAGACCCCGGCCGGGATTGACGTCCGGGGTCAGATTGACACCACGTCTAGAAGGCCAACCTTGGAACGAGGAGAACCAGGTCGGGGACCATGGCCAGCAGCACAGAGACAGCCACCATCACAGCGATGAAGGGGCCCAGGGGCCGCAGGAGGCCTGACACTGGAATCCCACTTATGTTGGCCCCGATATACAGGCAGAGGCCTACAGGTGGTGTCACGTGGCCTATGGCCAGGGAAGAGATGAGGACCAACCCGAAGTGGAGCGGGTCTATGCCGAAACGAAGCGAGATCGGGTACAGGATCGGGACCAGGATTATGAGCGCCGAGGTCGGCGTGAGGAAACACCCGACGATGAGGCTGAGCAAGATCACAACCAGAAGGAACGCAGGGGCCGTCGGGGTGAACTTGAGGAACATCTCAGCAAGGTGCAGGGGGATGCGCTCCGCTGCCATCACCCACCCAAAGGCAGCCGTGAGGGCGATCAAGAGCATCACGCCGCCCGTGGTGACGCAGGTCCGCATGAACACCGCAGGAATGTCTCTCGGTTTGAGTTCCTTGTAAACGAATATCGCTATGATCAGGCCGTAGATTGCCGCAACCGACGCGGCCTCCGTGGCCGTGAAGACCCCACCGAATATCCCACCGAGGATTATCACGGGCATCACCAGCGCCGGAAGAGCGTCCACAAACGAAGCCTTCAACTCGCTCCACTGGAATGGAGCAGTCTTTCCGTACCGGTTCTTCTTGGAGATCACATACGACAGTATCATGAGGCTGAGCCCGACGATGGCGCCAGGTATGAATCCGGCGGCGAACAGCTTGGACACAGAGGTCCCGCTCAACCATCCGTAGAGAACCATGATGATGCTGGGCGGGATTATGACTCCTATTGGGGAGGATGTTATCGTCACTACCGTTGCGAACGCCCGATCGTACCCTTCTTCCGACATGGCCGGAATCAGTATGGCGCCTATTGCCGCAGTATCAGCCGACGCGGAGCCGGAGATTCCCCCGAAGAACATGCTTGCGAGGATGTTGGCGTGAGCGAGCCCTCCGCGGATGTGTCCGACCAGCGCGTTGGCGAACCTCACCAACCGCCGCCCGCACCCTCCGGTGTTCATGAGTTCCCCAGCCAGGATGAACAGCGGTATCGCGAGCAGGGCGAAAGAGTCCATGCTCGGGATCATCCTCTGTGGGATCAGCATCAGAGTCGGGCCGCCTCGCCACAACAGAGTAAGCACTGAGCTGAGGCCCAGCGCAAACGGGATCGGCATGCTCAAGAGCACGAGAGCACCGAACGTGCCGAACAGTACCGCGGCAGCCACAGGTTATTCCCCCCTACCATCTGCAACCAGAGCATCCGTCACCAGCATGAATACCATCAGCCCCGCCGCAACGGGAACTGCGGAGTAGACCCAGCTCATGGGGACCCCCATGGCGGGCGATGTCTGGTAGTGCACTATCTTGACAAGCTCGATGCCCCACATGACCAGAACCGAGCAGAACAACACTGTGCCCAGACGCACCAGAATGCCGATCACCGCCCGGGCTTTGACAGGAAGCCTGCGGGTGACGAGATCCACGCCCTGGCGCATGCTGCCGCCCAGCCCGCCCGCAGCGCTCAACATTGATATCCAGACGAAGAGGAATCTCGCAAGCTCCTCAGCCCAGCTCAAGGGCTGAGCCAGGGCATACCTGAACACTACCTGGAGAAACACACTCAAGACCATCGCCACCAGCATGATGGCCGCAAGCCCCAACGATAGCCTGATTGATATCTTCCGCGCGGTCCCGAGCGTCTGTCTCATGCGCCTTCCTCCCCACCGGGAGGGAGAGGGATGGCCTCACCCTCGCCCTCCCGTGCTGGTCGCTCTTTACTTCCCAGTGTTGATAATGGACTCGATCAGATCCATCCCGCCCACGTCCCGTGCGCGCTTCTGGAAGACGGGGTTGACCGCCTTGATCCACGCGTCCATATCGGCAGGGTAGAAGACCGCGACCTTGTGTTTTGTCTCCAGCAGCTTGATGAGGTTCTCCTCGAAGTCGCTGACATAGGCCCTCTCGAACTCCTGGGCACGCTTCCCGGCTTCCACTACCGCGGCGCGCAGGTCGGCCGGGAGTTTGTCCCAGGTCCGTTTGGACATCATGAGGTTGTGCCAACTGAAGATGTAGTTGATCACAGTCACATATGGCGCTGGCTCGTAGAACCCCATCGCCTGGTAGCTGATGAGGGCGCCCTCCGCCCCGTCGACTATCCCCTGCTGGAGGCTGAGGTAGACATCGCCCCAGGGGATCGGAGTAGCCAGTGCCCCCAGTGCATTCCAGGTATCGAGGTATATCGGGTCCTCCATGGTCCGAATCTTCTTGCCCTTGAGCTCGGCGAGGTTCCGGATCGGCGTGCGTGAATACAGGCTCCTCGACCCGCCGCTGACGAACCCAAGTTTCACGAGGCCGGCCTTCTTCATATCCTCTTCCAGCTTCGCGCCTATCGGCCCGTCCATGATCTGGAACAAGTGATCGAAGTCCCTGAATAGGAACGGCAGGCTGAAGACCTTGAATCCGGGGACGAAACCTGATGTGAGAGCGGATGTAACGGTCGATATGTCGATGGTGCCTATCTGGAGACCTTCAACCAGGTCCCGCTCGTTTCCAAGCTGCCCTGCAGGAAAGATCTGAACCTCAATCTGGTTTCCCGACAGCTTCTCCGCCTCTTCTTTGAACTTCTCCGCCATCAGATGGTACGCGTGGTCTGTCTGCATGACATGGGCGAACTTCAAAACCACTTTGGGGCCGGCTGCCGCCGCGGACAGTGACCCTGTCATGACGAGAAGCGCAACGGCGGCCAAGATTCGAGTGACTCGATGTACTCTCACCATGGTGCGATGTCCCTCCTGTAGTGAAATGGGATCTGCGACTACAACCCATTCAGATCGTTCCGGGAGTACCTCTTCAGATCACCACCTTCCGCCTGGATCAGGAAGTCACACATCGCCCGGAGTAGGCGGCTATCGAGGTACGGGCTCTTGACCTCGAGGATCACTGTCCCCGCGAAACCCACCCTGTCCAAGGCGCGAAATGTGGCCGGCCAGTCTGCGTCCCCCTCGCCCGGAGGGAGGTGCCTGTCAGAAGCAGTCCCCCGAATGCCGTCCGACGTGTGCACGCCAAGTATGATCGTGCCCTCCAGGGCTTTAACGGACGAACTCGGATCCTGCCCAACTGCAAAGCAGTGAGATATGTCGAGGCACGCCCCTGCGCCGGGCCCTCCGACCTCACTCACGATCTTGACCACGTCCTGGGGCAAGCAACCCCGGGGCCAGCCCGAGGATGGCGGAAGATTCTCAAAGGCCACCTGAATACCGGCCTTCCAGGCCACCTCCATGTGCAGACTCCACACGTCCAGGCTGAAAGGCATGGATTCGACCACGTCATCGATGCCAGGGACCTCAGGCTCCACGGCCACCGGGTGCACTACGACATATGAGGCGGCGTACTCAGCAGCCTTGTCACAAGTTCGACGGTATCTCTTCAGATAGTCCCGAACCCCCTCCATCGGCACCCTCGAGTCCGCAGGAAAGGGCGCGTGCACCGATTTCACTGAAACGCCATGATCAGCTAGGATCCTTACTGTTTCGGCGGGTGCTTCCTTGGTACCCGCCAGATAGCCGTCATTGTCCCAGAGTTCTAGCAACCGAATCCCCGCGTCCTGACACAACCTGGCCAGTTCGCGCAGACAGTAGCCTCTGAAAGGTCCTGAGGAGAGTCCTAATTCCATGCAATGCCCTCCGCATTACCCAGTCGCTCCGCAAAGTACCTCGCCGCGCCCGGATGGAATGGTATCCCAATGCCCAGACCCGCCATGTCCCGAGACAGGAGGCGGCCCGGATACACAACGGACTGCAGTTCGTCAAGGTGGTCCAATATGGCGGATACCACGGCATACGCATCCGACTCGGGCAGATCCTTGTGAGTCACCAGGACAGACGGAATCCCGATAGTCCTCACATCACTTGTCTGTCCTGGATAGGTCCCAGCCTCGATCACACTCGGATGCCACTGAGGATACCTGGACACCAGATTCTCCACCAGCGCGGGATCGATCTCGAGCAACCGCACGGGCTCCTCCACGGCGAGTTCGAGGAGCGCCGGGCTCTGCCCCACCGACAAAAAGGCGACGGCGTCCACAAGTCCGCGTCTCATCATGTCCACCGCCGTGGAGAACGGGTGCATCTGAGCCACGTAGTCCACATTCGGCCTCAGCCCAACTTGCTCGAGGACTGCCTGCGATACGTGGGCACTCGCCCCACCGTAAGCCCCGACCGCCACCACGCGCCCGCGAAGCTGATCCAAGGCCCCAAGCCCAGTTCTCTCCAGGGTAGACACTTGCAGTTCGAGACTGTGCAGACAACATAGGGCCCTGAGGTCCGCATGAGGAAAGTCGAACCCCCCTCGGCCTGTGAACGCATTGGCGGCAGTGTCGGCCTGGGTGATCCCGAGCACGATTCGGCGTCCCTGAGCCAGGCGAACGTTTTCCATCCCGCCCCCGGTGACGTGTACTGCGGGTTTGATCCACGTATGATGCCCTATGAGTCTGGCGATTCCCTGGCCCATGGTGTAGAAAGATCCCCCTATGGACCCGGTACCAAGCACATCGTAATATATGGTCAAGTCTTTGATGCGGCTGGACTCAGTGAGTTGCTCGATATGGCGCACTGTCAGC
>JANLFS010000014.1:6385-38132 GCA_024655925.1 Bacillota bacterium
ATCGCCCTGACTATCTCTTCATGAAACCGGATCGTTATGCTGGACAGCTCTATCAGGCGGTTTCGTTCGATGGTGAACAAGAGGAGCTCCCGCAGGATTGACACGAAATCGGCGAGAGGCCTGTTGCCGGAAGCTTTGGCAACAAGGTTGTGGAAGTCAGTATCCGCACTGATCAGTGCTTCATGATCTCCTGCACCCGACGCGGACTTCATCTTCGAAATCAGCGCGTTCAACTCATCAACCTGCTCGGCAGTTGCCCTCTGGGCCGCCAGCCGCGCGGTCATGGTTTCAACGGCCAGCCTGGCTTCGAGCAACTCTGAGACACCCATACCGTCTGCCAGCGCGCGCCATGGAACGGATCTGAACACATCCGAAAGCCTCGGCCTCGTGACACTGATGCCGCGGCCATGCTGTACATCGACTAGACCTGCGGACGCCAGGTTCTGCAGAGCCTCTCGGACAGTCCCCCGAGCCACTTCGAATGTCTCCGCCAACTTGTCGATGGACGGGAGCATTGCGCCAGGGCCCATGTTGTTCTGCTCGATGAGGCGTACGATTCCATCTGCCACCTGCTCAGAGGCGCGCTTCTTGACTCGGCTCATGCAAGATCACCTATTAGATGTATGATGAGTACATCGGTCATCTGATGACATTCTAGGCCAGAGTGGAAGGATGGTCAAGTAGTGGTAGGCCTGGGACAAACATCAGAGGATTCGCGCCTCGGGATGCTCCCGATCGACGAGATGGATCGTCACGCCGGTGCCGAGGAGATCCCGCACCGCCGCGGCCAGCGCGTCTCTGGCGGCGATGACGCGGTCCAAGTTGCCGCCCTCTCCGGAGAATCCGTCCACGGGGAAGAAGAGGTTAGTCGTCTCCGCCGTGGTCTTACCGTGGTTGCTCTGCCTCCAGATCCACCGGCGGGTGCGGACTTCGCCCCCCGAGACGTACACGATCTCTCCCGCGGGCACGGCCTCAGCCTCGTCGGACCCAAAAGGCGTGAACCGGTCCCCCTCCCGAGAGAACCTTACCTCCATGTCTGCACCGAGGGTGTCGATATCGTGGGATCCCATGGGGACGGCATGAGTCAGGGATATGGCGTTTACGAGGTCCACAATGGGGTTGATGTGAGGAAGAGTCCCACCCTTGGCGATCCTTGTGAGCATCGCTTCGATGGAACTCTGAAACTTGTTGGGGTTGATCCCAAGGGTTTCAAAGGCCTGCCTATAGGGGCGCACCTCCGTAGACTCCCGCACTGATCTGCCTTCGTACCGCTCCCGCGCCGAAGCCACCGCGTGGTCGAGCATCGTCCTGATTTCTTCCCGCTCAGTCCGGTTGTCGATCCCGGTGGCCACAACCACCCCGAACACAGCCTCGGGCAACACCTGAAATACCTGCTTGTCCACCTTGAAGTATCTTTCGCTCATCAGTGGCCACCTCGTAACCGATCGATCTCTGAGTTCTGTCCCCACTCGGGCCGAGCGCCGTTGCACGTGGCGCTTCTGCACCCGCACGGCATCGATCTGCGCTCTCCCGGGCCGAGCGCCGTCAGACCCACGCAGGCCATGCCCACATAAACAAAAGAGCCGGAACAATGCCATTCCGGCCCGAAAAGTGGTGGGGCAAACAGGGCTTGAACCTGTGACCCCCTACATGTGACGCAGGTGCTCTGCCAGCTGAGCTATTGCCCCACTTCGTACGCTTTAGTGTACCGATATTATACTACCCTGCCGAAGGCCGCGCAAGCCCATCTCATCGGCAATAACTGGATATATCTGCCCACCTCCTTACGGCTGAGCGCGAAGTGCTTGCTAGAGGGCTGGAGCAGCCGCGCCAGATCTAGAGATGAGATGAGTGGTCGGAGGGAATGACGCGAGCGCTGCGAATAGATGATATCGGCAGACGTATTCATCTCGCGTTCTGCTCGCGGCTGGCCGGATCAATGTGGCGGAGGAGGCGATCATGTGGTCGGGATCAGCGAGAATCAGCGCTTCATGGAAAGACTTGAGGATTTCGCCAGAGCGCTGTCTCGTCTAGCAGAGGGATTGGCTATGGACTCGGATTCCTCCATCATAGTTGACGGATGCATTCGGCGGTTTGAGTTCACGTATGAACTTGGGTGGAATGCCAGCAAGGCCTACCTAGAATATGGAGGGGCTTTGAATCCTAGGACCCCTCGCGAGATAATCCGTGAGAGTTATCGGGTTGGTCTGATTGAGGATGGAGACGCTTGGTTGGATATGATGGTAGACAGGAACCTGACATCTCACACGTATGACTAGGCCACGGCAAGACTGGTCTATGACAAGATCCGCGTCAAGCATTGGAAAAGCTTGTCCGCGCTGCTCGATAAGCTGAGGGAGGAATGCGCCACATGAGGTTCGGACTCAAGCCAAGGGAATTGGATGCTCTTTGCGTGGTGTTGGCGCGCTATCCATCTGTGCGCAAGGCCGAGGTGTTCGGATCGCGGGGGCGCGGGGATTTCTCAGACCGATCCGACATAGATCTAGCGATATACCACGACGGAATGGACTCCGGGAGCTGAACCGGCTCAGGATGGACATCGACGACTTGCCCATCATCTACAAGATCGACGTCGTTGACGCGAACCACCTGTCGCGGCCTGCCTTCGCCGCTAACATAGCACGCGACGGTGCTGTACTATACGAACGACCACAGTGAGCCTCGATGACGCAACAGGAGCAGCGCGCCGTGCTCCGCAAAGGTTCTGAGTCTGGCATGCAGTACCAGACGAACGGTCTGGCGAAGGATCCGTGCAGATGTCGGCGCCGAAGCCCGCCAGCCGAAGGAGCTGCGGCATGTCAAAGGCATGGCCGGAATCTTGCCAAACGCGGCGAGCCGTCCCTTCATGTCCGCGGCATGGCGGCATGGCACTCTAGTTCCCTTCCCGAGACGGAAGCCCGTCAACCAACTGTGATTATGTCACTCTTCTGGGGTTGATCCGTTTAGGAGAACCTCACCCTCGTGACCGCTCCCGCCCCGCTGGCAGTCTAGGAATCGTGCGCAGGCGCGCGGGCCAGGGCCGCCAGGGAGGTCCCTATACGGGTAGCCTGTTAATAGCATGTGTCCCAGTTCGCGGTTGACGAGCTCTGGGGCCCATTCCAGGCTTTATCCTGCTAGACGCCATTTACGTCTCCAGACTCGCACGAGTCCCGCGTTTCTCTGGACCCCGCGCAGCTCAAGGTGGCCAGAAGCAGCCTCCTTGCAGCTAGGGGCGTCGCAAACCCGGCGGTGGACGATACCTGCCAGAATCACGCCGCGCATCGGAGAAGGTACTTCGTCGCCACCCCGAGAAACCTCATCAACCAGGGGCCGCACTGGACCGCAACGCGTCTTGCGTTCCCTTGGTGGTGCATTGGTTCTGCGCTCGCCACATCTCCGCGTTAAGCCCCGGCCCGCGAACACGTTGTCCACCTCAGCCCCAGGCTCCGCTTTCCGGAACCGGGCCGGTACCCGATTCCGCGCTTCACGCACACCCGAGCCACGGCTGCGAGCCGGTCCCGCATGAGCTCGTCGACCCCGACCCGGGATTCGCCCGGTGCGAGTTCAGCTGTCACGTTCCCGAACCGGTCGAGGGCGAAGAGGATGTAGACCCTCTGTGAGCGGGGGCTGAGGAAGAGGTATTCTGACCATTTCGCCCGCAGCCTGATTCGGTGCAACACCGTGCCGGTGAGGTCCGTGAAGTAAGTCCGGCATCGCTTACATTTGTACTTTTGTATCCCCCGGGGCTTTCCATACCGGACGGTCTCCTTGCTTTCGCACCTGGGACAGACTTGACCTTCGGGCTTTGCGAGGTCGCTAACGTCGGAAAGGCTCACCTCAACGCGGTCTTCGCAGAACAGCGTGGGGACAAGATCAGGGCCTTGGCGGGGAAAGGGGATGGAGCAGAGATGGACGTCGGACAGGCCGGGACCAGGCCCGAAGGGGAACGGGCAGCGGGATAGGAGCGAGGTAGCATTAGGCATGGGGTGGCCTCCCTTCACTGTAGGTCGGTGACATCCATGTGTTACCATGGATCAAGAGGCCATCAACCATTAAGTGGGACTGGTGCAACGGAACGGATATCGATCGGCACACCGGGTGTTGGAGGCTGGCCCGTCCGGGGGGTTGCCTTCGGCCCACACCAGCATGGGCGGGCGTTGGCCTGTGAGCCCATTGGTGGCTCCCGTTCGGCCGCCGCCCGCTCCGGTCAGACGTTGACTTCGCCTTGGGCGGCACTGGCAATCGCGGCGGCTTGCGTGACGGTGATCTGCCTTTCACGCGCATGTACATTGCGTACGCTCTTGCTCAAGCCTTCTTGGTCAGGATAATGGTTCTCCCTCCCCATGGGTGACATTATCTGAGTCGCGTTGTGGGGTGACGATACCACAGACATATGGCATTCCCGCAAGGAAGGCCTTGATCGACGCGGAACGCTCGGGTATCATTCGGTCCAGACGGCTGTATTGTGTGGAGCGAGGGCTAGGTGAGGGCAGAACAGGCATCTGCCACGGTTTTTGCGAGATGTAGGGTTGCCATCCTACCATCAAACCTTCAATGAGGGAGCCGCAAGGCTCCCTCTCCATTTGTCTGCCTGCTTAACAGCTAGGAGTTCGTCTTCGATCTCCCGGTTCTCGACATAGCCGCTACGAGGGAAGCGACGCCCGGCGAAGGAAGCCGAGGCCACCAAACCTACCGGATCTCGACTGACACACTACCGAGGCGGGTTCAAGAAAGCCCCTACTCCCTTCGCGACTATCTCAGCGTAAGGTGGCACATTGATCGTCACGGCCCGGCCGGGCTTGCGCATCGTAAGCGCGTTCGCAAGCTGGTGGACTCCCGTGACGTGCCTTGCCACCCTTACCTCGAGAGGCCATCCCTTCTCGTCAAAGGGCACGAACAGCCTCCCCAGCTTCGCGCCCCATTCGTAGAACGGGTCGGTGCCCTCGACCATTATCCTCTCAGAAGTCTCCGACCGGAGCCTCCCGAAGGTAAGATTCGGCGCCTCCATCAGAACCGCCAAAGTCTCGGTGTGGTCCCCGAGTTCACGGTGGCTCAATCCGTGGAAGTTCACAGGGGATGGGCTCAGCGCGATCTGGATACTATTCAACATCATTCTCGTCTGGGCAGTCGCTGCGAGCGGCAAGGCCCTCTGGTGCGCGACAATCACATTGATGTTGGGATACTCAGGCATAGCCTCATGGAGATCGACCGTGAGATCCACGCCCTCCGCCTCGATCAGTTTCGTGACGCCATAGGCTATCCTCTCCGCGAGTCCGCCGTCGGGCCTCCCAGGAAACGCCCTGTTGACGTTCTGCGTCTCCTCCCCCGACAGCCTCTGCCCGGATGGATAGTGGACATACACCTCTGAATCAGGCCACGAATGGACGGGATTGACCGCCCGGGCTCCATACTTGAAGGTTCTGAGTTCTCCTGGAGTCTCGATGGAGAACCGTTGTGGGTTCCCCTCTCCCGGATCAGAGTGAGTAAACCCACTCTTGCAGGTGAACGGGATCACGAAGAGCCGGCCCTTGTCCATCGTAGCGGATTCGACCAGAACCGCCGCCGCAACCGACGCCCCTGGTTCGTTGTAGTGGACGCCCCCTAGTACTAACACGGTTCCCCCGGGTCCGGCCCCTTCCAGGACATAGACTTCGGTGTCGCCGGGGGTGCCTGCAAGAGCCGGGAAGTACTCGGAGAGCGTGATCTGCCTCGTAACACCAGGCCCCGGAATGATCAGATCCGGCTCCCACATCGCCTTGAACGAACCGCTCACCGTCAACACGATGATGCAAACCACGGCCAGCAGCCGGCCCCGAAGACCTCCGGCCTGGTCCCGCAGGCCTGTTTGGATTCTGGCAAGTGTACCACCACCTACTTGATGTTCAGGAACCGCAACAGAAGAGGGATCATCACTTTGGCGCTCATCACCTGTCTGCGGCAATCCTGAAGCGAGAGGGTGTTCCACGCGAGCACAGCTAGAAGGCCAAGCAAGATACACCGGTAGACGGCGTTCAACACACCCTGCGTCATCTGGATCCCTCCTTACAGCAGGATCCTGGCGCTCTTATCTGCCCAGGCGATCACAGCGAGCGCCACTACCGCGATGGCCGCGGTGGGAATGAGAGAAGCCCGCCAGACCCGTCCGTACGCCTCCACTCCCGCGACCTCTGCCGCGAACCTGCCCGCGATCGCTGTGGGCAGGGTGAACTGCGACAGGGCGCAGAGGAGCGCGAGCCCGGTGATGCCAATGATCTGGTTGCGGTCCAGGAAGAACAGGGCGAACGGGACACCGAATACTGATGCCGCCCCGAAAGGAGACAAGACACCGCCCGACAAGATCAGGCTCACCGCAGCTGCAAGGTACGCCAGCAACTTGGGTAAGCTTAAAGAACCCACCACAAGCAGCCCCCTGATTCCCGTGAGCGCTGTGATCTGCACAAACGTCCCCACTCCAACGAGTAGCTCCAAGACCCCAAGCATGGGGCAGCTTAGTGCCTTCCGCGCCGTGTCAGCAAGGTTGAACCGCTTCCCCGTCAGCACGGCCACACCCGTCCCGATGGCGAAGACAAAGGGAGTCCCGATATCCGGGATGGCCTTGGGAAAAGCTCGAATGGCAGCCATTATGCCAACGACCGCCAGAAGGGGAAGCCAAGCGCGGACGGAACGGCCCGTTCCTCGATCGTCGGGCAGCACGGCCATGAGTTGATCCAGGCTCACCTTCTTGACGTGCGGCAATCCAACGACGGGTCCAGTAATCACAGCCAGAAGAACAGACAGTATGAGTGTGGGCACGGTGAATCCCTCAAAAGGGGCATTAACGCCCGCCGCGATGGACATGGCAAAAAGGTTCGTCGGCGGGACCAGCATGCTCAGAATGGCTCCCATCCCGATTACCACAGACGTGGCGACCGGAGGAATTCCTATCCCGAGCATGATCGGGGCGACGAGCACCCCCACGCTCAGCACCGAGTTGACCGCTACCCCTGTGAGCGCGCGGGGGATCAGGAGAAAAGGCATGATCACCGTGAGCATGAGCGCCGGGACACGGTAAAGCCCTAACACAAGCGATCTCGTCATCGCCGCAGCAGCCCCTGACGCCTCAAGCGACTTGAGGAAGACCACGCCCGTGGCACAGATGAGGATGATGTTGAGGTGGGTGAACATCCCCTCCACGACATGCCTCAGTGGCAGACCGAAACCCGGCGCGGCCGCCGCCAGCGTGGACGAGGCGATCAAGATCAAGCCAAGCGGGGCACGTCGGAAGAAGACCATGCCGCATGCGAAGGCCGCAACTACGACGATGGTCGCTAGCAACACGTGGCTCGGCAAGTCAATCCTCCCCTTCGGGCAGTTCCAGTAAAGGAACATTGCCGTTAGGATCTGCATCAGTTCGTTGAAGTCCTTGAAGATGACCATCGGGATCTTGTGTTGCGGCGAAAGCCTGGTGAACAATCCGTCCTTGGCCTTCTTGAAGATCATCTGGTCCCGCTCGAGCTCTTCATCCTGATCTATTCCGGCCGCCCCGAGCCCTTTCAGGCTCGCCCCCATCACCACGGCCATGGTCTTGTACCCGCCCATCTTCGACGGGAGGATCATATTGTCGTGAGTTGCTTGTATGCCCAGAGCGTCCATGAACCCTATCAGGGTGAGCGAACCCGGCGTCTGCCCGGTGCAAGTGACCAGAATCGGCTTGCTGAACTTGGGTATAGGGGTTGGCGCGGACATGGCTCCCAATGCCATGGCTGCCAGAAGTGTCGCCAAAACCGCCGCGGCGGCCAGAGGTTTCCTCGTGTTCATCTGGGAGTGCTTCCTTGTAGATGATGTGTGATGATAAGCCGGGGCGGCGCCCGGATCTACCAGGCGCCGCCCCGAAAGCCGTATGCGTCCAGCCTATCTGTACTTGAGCGTCAGGACATCCCAAGGCCCCACCCAGTCGTGGCCGCGGCCTTTCGTGAAATAGAACGCGAGATCCTGAGCCACGCCGACTCTTGCATCCACGGTGGCACCCTTCATGGTGTCGGGATAGGCGCTCTGATGGCAACAGACTGAAGTCGATTTGAGGTGAGAGGGTACCCAGCCGTTGTCCTTATCCCAGATGTAGTCCACGCGTACACCAGGCTTGTCGATGTAGTAGTGGCCACGGTACCAGTCGATCACCATGTTTCGATCGATCTTGCCATAGTTGTACTTCACATTCCAGAAGTGAGTCCAGTGCCTCGTCCCGCTTACCGACAGGCCGCTGTAGGCGCCTACCTCCGGCCCGAACTCCACCATGGGCACCTCGGTCCTTTGATGGTTTTCATCATAGCTCCAGGTGGCCACACAGTGGTTGGTACATACCAGGAAGTTCTCCTCGCCGAAATCCCCGATCTGACGGACCGCGCACCTGCCGGGAACGATCTCCACACACCTAGCGTCCTTGAGGTCGGAGATCAGCTAGTTGATACCCCAAGCAGGCTGAACCATCTTCGATCCGGTCGCTTCGATGAAGCCGGGGCGACCATGGGTCAGGATATTGGCCGCCTCCTCAGCTGTCTCGGCAAAGCACGCGGCATACCAGTCGCCGATGTTCCACTCAAGCCCGTATGACCAAAGCTGTTTGGCGTTACCACCGGCGTACCCCGTAACGATCAGGCCTTTGTCGTTGCCGACCATCTGCCCGCCTATCTCTCCGGCAGACGCAATCGTCCAGATTCTATGGGCATTGGGATCAGAGGGAGTGGTCGTGCAGGTGACCTCGTAGAGTTGTGGGAAGAATACCTGGTCGCGGGTGCCGCCATGTATCGTGGTTCTGTCCTTGGTAGGCCCGTCCAGCTTGCCGATGACAACCACACCACTGCAAGCTGGCATCGTGTCTTCAGCAAACGATTCTGCCAGATCGAGAGAGCCTTCTACTACCGCGACTGTGCCAGGCCACATGTACTGGTTGCCATACACGCGCCTGAGGGCGAAATAGTGGTTGATGATCAGAACCTTGTCGTAGTCATTGCCGATGTGAGCGTAAGTTGATTTGGCCAATTCTGAGGAGGCGCCCTCCGCAATGCCCTGCATGAACTCGACGGCCTCCGGAACAAGCTGAGAGAGGCACTTCCCAAACAGCCTGGCGTCAGTCACGATCTAGTCGGCATCCTTGATGCTCGCGAAGATCTGGTCGTAGTACCCTTCGAACACCAGACGGACGAGATCACCGGCGCGCTCGCCGTACTGAATGCCCATCTCCTTCCACGTCCCGGTTAGGTCCCCGATGTACCGGGCATGTGGCACGTGGGGACTGCGGCTGCAGACTGTCCCTACGTCTTCTCCCTGGGAGTATAGCCCACGAAATGCGTCATTGACCAGTCGGCGGAAAGGAGGCGGGTCGTAGGAGCAGAGAACGACCTTCTGGGCAAGATCGATGCCGGGCAGGCTCACCACCAGGAAGGGGTGGCGTTCTATGTTCTTGAGGGTGTCCTGCTTCTGGCGTCTCATTCTGTCTCTGCCATGGCCACCTTGTCCACAGGCAACTCACCTCTAGCATCAGCATTCCGCGAGATAAGCCGCTCTGACCTCAGCGTTCTGAGCTATATCCCTGCCTGAGCCGGACAGGACCACACACCCGGTCTGCAGGACGTAAGCTCTGTCCGCGACCTGAAGGGCCATGTGGGCGTTCTGTTCCACCAAGAGGATGGTGGTGCCGGACTCCCTGATCTCCCTGATTACCTGAAAGACCTCCTTCACCAGGACCGGAGCCAATCCCATCGAAGGCTCGTCAAGCAAAAGCAACTTCGGCTGGGACATCAAGGCTCTGCCGAAGGCCAGCATTTGCTGTTCCCCTCCAGAGAGCGTCCCTGCCATCTGCTTTCTCCGTTCCAGGAGTCTGGGGAACATATGGTACACCCGCTCCAAGGTCTGGCGGCGCTTGGCGTGGTCCCGCACACGGTAAGCACCGAGGGTCAGGTTGTCCTCCACTGAGAGCTCCGGGAAGACCTGCCGACCTTCGGGAACCTGCACCACCCCAAGGACCACTATGTCGTAAGGTGGCATGTTAGCGATGTTGCGGCCCATGTACTCTATCCGGCCGGCGCACACTTTGGACAGTCCCGATATTGCCCGGAGGGTAGTGGTCTTGCCAGCACCATTCGCGCCAATCAGGGCGACCGTCTCCCCGTCCTCCACGCTGAAACTCACGCCCTTTAGGACTTCGATGTTCCCGTACCGGCACCGGACTCCATCTACCTTCAACATGGATGCCTCACCTCCGGCCTGTCCGGCATGGGTCCTGAAGCCTGACGAGACTCCCATAGGTCTTCACGGCGAGGTCGTATGCGGCATCATCCACCATGGTGCATCCCCCGCTGGTGAAGACCTTGGCCACCTCTATGGAGAACCTCACAGCGAGGTCTATGTCTACAGCCTGAGTCGCCCCGGTGGCGCAGCCGGGCACTGGAGCACCTGCCACGATCGCGAGCCCCATGACCGGGGCTGATGTGACCGTCGACGGCTGGACTATGCTGTTTATGTGTGGCAAGCCGTTGTCGTACGGCATGATGTCGTAGGTCGTCAGAGGAAGGACCCCGGGCAGTTCCCCGGTTACGTTCTGGTAGACATCCAGGATCTCGCTGGGAATAGGCAGGATGTATCCGCACTTCACAACAGGCGTCACGGCAATCCCGCGCCTGTTGAAGATCCTGTTTCCCCTGGTTGTATCAATGGAGATTATGGCGTCCATGGCCGGGTCCACTTCCATGCGGTTGAGGGTGTCCATGTCCACCGGGGACCCCATGAAGGGCACGGGCTCATGTGGGATTATGGGGGCGTTTGGGCACACGTGAGTCGCTATCATGACGTCCCCTTCCAGGACATCATCCCGCCTGTGCATGTCGGCGAGCTTAGCCGCGACTGACACAGCGGCGACACCACCGTCTGCATCGGACACCAACCCTATCTTGTGCGGCCTGGCTCCCAGCCCTCCCAGCCTTCCGATGATGCCGATGGTCGGGGCGTCACCGCCGGAAGCCTTCCCGCGTCGGCCAGGAACTGTCACGTTGATGAAGTCCGTACTCCCCAGGTCAGTTCCGACAGTCGTGACCCGTGCGTCGAGCCCCCGATCAGCCAGGACCCTCCTTACATCCTCACCTGTGACCCAGCCATCCAGCAGGTCTATTACATCCATCACGTGCCGCAACGACATTCAGCTCTACCTACCTCTCCGCGGACCCAAGATATGCTTCGATCACCTTCGGATCACTCATGACTTGCCGTGGCGGCCCTTCGGCGATCTTGGTGCCGTGATCGAGAACGGTAATGCATTCTGCCAGGTTCGTCACGAGTCTCATGTCGTGCTCGATGATAATCACTGTGATGTCTCGCTCGTCACGGATCCGCCGAATCATCTCCATCAATGCCACCGTCTCGTGGGGGTTCATCCCGGCGGCCGGCTCATCCAGAAGGATCAGGCTCGGGGCTGTGGCCAGCGCCCGGGCTATCTCCAGGCGGCGTTGCTCTCCGTAGGCGAGGTTTGAGGAGACCCGGTCGCCGTCACCCTCGAGTCCCACGAATGCCAGGAGTTCTCGGGCGTCCAGAGCCATATTCGCGTCGGCTCTCCGGTCCACCCCGGCAAGAATACGTGGCAGAGAGTAGGCGTTTCTGCACTGCAGGCCGACAACAACGTTCTCGGTGAGTGTCATCTCCCCGAACAACAGGATAGTCTGAAACGTACGGCCGACTCCCCTGTGCGCGATGGTGTGAGGCGGGAGGCCATGTATGGCGGCCCCCTGGAACTGGATCCTTCCTTTGTCGGGCTTGAGAATGCCGGTGATGACGTTGAAGAGTGTTGTCTTCCCGGACCCGTTGGGCCCGATAACCGCGTGGATCGATCCCCGCTCCACCGCGAAGGAGAGATCGTTCAGGGCCACTAGGCCACCGAACGACTTCTTGATTCCCTCCACCTCGAGAATGGCTGTCATGCACAAATCTCCCCCACCAGCCAGTTACGAACCTTCACTCACGATGACATCGCCCCCGGCCCAGCCCGTGACTCTCGCCGCCCGAGCCAGCGGCGGACGTGCGACACAACATCTGGAATGGATCCCACGACTCCTTTGGGCATGAACACTATGACTCCGATCAGGAGGAGGCCATACACCACCAGCTGATAATCCTGGAAAGGCCTGAACGCCTCCCGGGCATACATGAGCAACAGCACTCCCACGATCGGACCCGCCTGGTGCCCCATCCCACCGGCCAGCACCATGCAGAGTATGCTCACGGACTCCCGGAACCCGAACCCGTAGGGCGAGAGATACCCTTGCATGTGCGCGTAGAGGCTTCCCGCCACCCCTGCATATGCAGTGCTGATGACAAAAGCCAAGAGTTTCAGGTGGGCAGTGTCGACTCCCATGACCTCCGCCGCTACCTCGTTCTGTTTGACCGCCCTAAACGCCCTTCCCAGCGGAGAGCTGGCTATCCGGCCGGTGATCGCGAATATGCCGGCAGTCACCGCAAGTATCAGGTAGTACAACCTCACGCTGGAGTCGAACTCGAACCCGAACAGGGATGGGAACGGGATGCTCTTCATGCCGAGGGCGCCGCCGGTGACCGGGATCCAGTTCAAAAGGACGAGCTGAACTATCTCTCCCACTCCAATCGACGCGATTGCGAGGTAGGCACCGCGAAGCCGCAGAGTGGGCCGCCCCACGACGTAGCCGAGAGCCGCACAGGTGAGGATGGACGCGATGAGGCCGACGATGAAGGGCATGCCGAACCTCGTCGTAGCCAGGCCCGAAGCATAGGCCCCGACAGCCCAGAATGCAGCGTGGCCTATGGAAATCTGCCCGCAATACCCAACAAGCACATTCAGGCCCATGGCTACGATCATGGTGATCATCGCCATGTTGATGAGGTGGATGTAATAGAGGTTCTGGAAGACGACGGGGAACAGGCACAGAAGGCCCAGAAACAGTGCGCTGCGCATTTGCATGACCATACTCTTCATCCTCACGTCCTGCGTCCCATGATCCCACCGGGCCGCCACAAGAGAACACCGATGAGGATCAGGAATGCGACCGCATCCCGGTAAGTTGACACCACGCTGGCTGCCATGCTCTCCGCTACGCCCAGAACCACCCCTCCTGCGATCGCTCCGGGGATACTGCCGAACCCGCCAAGCACAGCCGCGGCGAAGCCCTTGAGCCCCGCAAGCGCGCCCATCTCGGTGGTGACGAAAAACACCGGGGCGATCAGGACTCCCCCTATTCCGCCCAGGCCTGCACTGATTGCTGCAGCCAGGGAGTCCATTCGGAAAACGTTCACCCCCATCAGCGAGGCCGCCTCCCTGTTCTGGGCAGTGGCCCTCATTGCCTTCCCGGGGACTGTGAAAGTGAAGAAAGCTTGGAGCAGCACGATGACTACCACGGCTATGCCCACTATCCACAGGTAGTGGGGCATCACCACAATGTCCCCAACCACGACCGGTTTGTCGCCGAAGACCGGTGGGAACAGGAGTGCTTGTGATCCCCACACCATCAGAGCAACAGCCCTGAGGGTGATGGACACCCCGATTGTGGCGATTATCAGGTTCAAAGGAGGGTAGCCCCGGAGGGGACGAAAGACGATGCGCTCAATGAGCATCCCCACCACCGCCACGCCCACTCCCGCGAGCACGAAAGCCATGGAGAACGGCAACCCCCACATGACGTAAATGGTCAGGCCGAACGTCGCGCCGAGCATGAACATGTCGCCCTGGGCGAAGTTGATCAGGCGAAGCGCGTTGTAGATGATTGTGAAACCCAGGGCCATCAGGGCATATATGCCCCCCATGGCCGTGCCTGACAGGACCACTTGAACCATGTCGGCAAACCGCAAGGTACCACCCCCGGAGTCTCGGCCGTGGGCGGGGTCTACCCGCCCGCAACAGCCGCGATGACAGTCACGGAGTCCCCATCTGCCAGCCGCGTCCCGGCACCGTCCAGGACCGCCGCATTGACGTGGTTGACGATGACGAGGAGCCCTTGAGGAACTGATCCATCCGATGGAGATGCGGCGTCCGGAGCATCGAAGACCTTGGGCATTCGCCCCGCTCTCTCAAGCCACTCCAAGAGATGGTTCACCGTCGATCCCGGCTCGAGCTCCACTTCAGCGCGGAACGGCCCTCCCCCACATCCAACCACATGCACCTGCACTCTCACTGAGGATCGCCTGGATCTGGGCAGTTTCCCTCAGCACTCTGGAGCGCAGCGTGGCCTGCTTTCAGCAGCCGGGCAGTCTCGGCCACGCGCCGGCCCACGATCCGGCAAGCCTCTAGTCCTATGGCTGTGTCCCGCAGCACGGAGTCACGGTTGTTCTCGCCGTCAAGCCAGCCCGGCGCGCCTATATACCCTACGTGGCTCCCGCCGACACACACGAAGTTGTTGATCAGGAACCAGTGGATGATGCTGGATATGGTGTGCTCCTGTCCTCCGTTCCGATCGTATCCCACCGCGATCCCAGCCCCTGCCGTCCTGCTCCAGTCCGGCGGCATCTGAGAGGCCTCCTTAAAGAACAAGCCTTTCAGCAGCGAGGTGCACCTCTCCATGTAGGCCCGGGCCTGAGAGTTGAGGTTGAAGAAGTACACGGCCGCCCCGAGTATTACACCATCCGGCACCGGATCGATCAGAGGCTTTACACACTCCTGCCAGTCGTCCTGGATGATGCAGAACCCCTTCTTCACGCACCCGCGGCAGTTGATGCACCCAGATATCTTCTTGTTCGCCAGGGACACGAATTCCGTAACAACTCCGGGCACTGTCTCGGCCGCCGAAAGCGCCTCGCGCACCATGATCTCGGTGTTGGCGTGGCGGGGGCTTCCCGATATCCCAACGACTCTGATGGTCACGGATGGATCCCTCCTTCTCAGGCTCAGCTATGAGTCTGTCGCGGTGAGACCCAGGTCGGTGACTACCTCGTCCAAGCCAAGGTCCCGCAGGGTCGACGCTTTGGGGACTCCAGTCTCCCGATCCCATCCGCGGAGCTCGTAGTATTCATCCAGCATCTTCCCGAGCTCCTCCTCGGAGTTGATCGCGCGGATTCCCTTGGAGTTGGGAAGCACCTCGTTCATGACTCGCCACGGGAGCCGGTCATCCCGGCGTCTGGCGCCTTCGCGCATGTTGAAAGCCCTTTCCAGGTTGATGACTCTCCGGGCGATTTCGTGCATGCCGTCTTCAGTCATCTCGACGCCGAGGGCCGCGGAGAGCATCTCCGCCATCATGGCCGGGGTAATGGCATACGTGGACAAGGTAGCCCGCGAACACAAGCCCAGGCTGTCTGTCATCGCAAAGCACTCCTCGTGCCAGGCGACAAGTTTGGGCTTGTGATCCGTGATGATCGGGTTTGCGAACTTCTCATCCCCCGCCAGGCGCCGGACGAGCGCCCTGCCTTCTGGGGAGAAGCCAAACTCCGCCATGGGTTGCCCGTAGAGGTGATCCGGTCCCCGGGGGTTCGTGGCGAAAGCGAGCGCATAGGCCTTTGCCATTCGTGTCTCGACTCCCGATTGCTCGAGGCCCTTGGCTTCGACAGCCCACTTCCAGGAGTCTCCCCCCACTGTCTGCGCCGCCCGCCGGACGCCCTCGGCGAGTACGTCCCCGAGGCCGCGCCGGTACGCGATCATTTCTATCAGGGTGTGAACCGCGTGGGCGTCACCCCATTTGAGCGAGACGCGCCCTCCAACCCCGTCGTCGATCTCCGGAGGGAGCACCCCCCTTTCCGCGCACTCGAAAGCCCATTGTATGACGGATCCGGCGGATATGGAGTCGAGGCCGAGGATGTTGCACAGCTCATTGGCCTTGAGGACCGCGTCAGTGTCCATGAGCATGCACCCGGACCCGAGTGCCGCCAGAGTCTCATACTCGGGGCCTCCGGCTTCTGATCCGGGATACGCATTGCGGGTTGCGGAATAGCGCTTGCACATTATACTGCACGCCATACAGGACTCCCGCCTCACCAGGTAGTTCTGCTCGGCGAGGCACTGCCCGCTGATACCGTAGGCGTCCGGGACCGAACCTGCGCGGAAGTTCTGTGTGGGGAGTGCCTCCATGGCGTTGGCTCCTACGACGACCCCGGCAGTCCCGTACTCACCGTAGAACTTGCATCGTCCCGTGTTGGCCACGCTCGTCCGGGCCTGCTCGGATACGGCCCAGAACCTTTCGGGGTCAGCAACCTTCACAGGAACGCGGCCGTGAACCGCGATGGCTTTCAGGTTCTTCGATCCCATGACCGCCCCGAGCCCGCCCCTGGCGGCGACGTGATAGTAGGAGCATGAGATGGCCGCGATGCGCGATAACCTCTCTCCCGCCGGGCCTATGCAGGCGATGTCGACCTCGGGGATGGCCAGGTCCGCCTCTATCTTGCTTGTTGCCTCACGCACGTCCAGACCCCAGTAGGTGGACGCGTTTCTGAACTGCACACCTGTGTTCGTGACAGTCAGGAGAGTGGGCCGGGACGCCTTGCCCCGCACAATCAGTACGTCGTACCCGGCGTGCCGGAGTCCGGCTCCCCAGTGCCCACCCATGCTGCACTTCATGAACATCCCTGTCGCAGGGCTCTTGGACACTACGGTCGCACGGCCGGCGGTGGGAACGCAGGTCCCCACCAGAACCCCCGGCGCGAAGATCAACGGGTTCTCCTCTCCGAATGGGTCGGTCTCTTTGGTCGTGCTCCGGAAGAGAAGGCAAGACGCGAGCCCCCTGCCTCCGAAGAACTTCAAGGCCTCCGAAGTACCTATCTCGTCCAGGGACACGTCCTCCGTCGTCAAGTCGATCTTGAGCACGCGAACGGTGTAGGTGTCTTTCATCCATGTACCCCCTCGGGGTGGAATACTGCCGGGGCTCGCGCCCCGCCAGTCAGGCCGCAGACGTCACTCCCCGTCCTCGCTAACGGCAAACGCGACAGCTCCGCTCGGACACACGCGGGCGCACACCGGATCCCCATTGCACAGGTCACACTTTAGCGCAACCCCCCTCGAGGAATCGAACACGATGCAATGGTAGGGGCAGGCGTCCAGGCACTGCTGGCATCCGATGCACTCAACGGCATCGATGTACACTACGTCGCTTGCGGGCGACTGTTTGATGGCATCGACCGGGCACGCCGCGACACACGGGGCGTCGGCGCAATGCCGGCACACACTGGGGACTGCAAGGCAGGTCCTTGGAGTCCGGTCTACCTTTATCCGAGACAGCCAGGGGGCAAACTCCGATTCGTGCTTCAAAGAACACGCCATCTCGCATAGGCGGCACCCAACACACCTCACCGTTTCGGTCAGAAGGCGGCTCTGCAAAGTGCATCATCCTTCTCTTTGCACAAATGAGTCGGATATGGCCTCCGGGCGGCCCGGCGCACATGGCCGTCGATGGTCGCCCGGAGGTAGGCTGACGGTAGGCCCTTTGAGTCTGGACCCTAGCCCTGATCCTAGTCCTACTGAAGAAGCACAGGTTTTCCGTTTCGAACCGTGAACAGAAGTGCGCTTGTGCCACCGTCGCCAAACTCATTGATAGCGATCCTGCCTGTAATCCCATCCATGGTGGCCCGCGAGAGGGCCTCGCGTATCTTCGCCTTGTCTGTCGCGGTGCCGGCGTCGATCATGGCCCGGGCAAGCAGTCGGACCGCGTCATAGGCGCACGCGACGTTCATGTCAGGTACGTACCCCTTGGCTTTCTTGTACTTCTCGATAAACTGAAGCGCCTCAGGGTCAGTCCTGTCCGGATGCCACCCGCCGGTGATTCCGATTATGCCGTTGGCGGAATCCCCAGCGAGTTCATAGAAGTTGCCGATCGTCACACCAGTGGAGACCATCGTCACGAACGGCATGTTCATGGCCTTTATCTGCCTGACGAGCTGGGCACCCTCGGTGTAGTTGCCCCATATGATCAAGGCCTGAGGGTTCGCGTTCTTGATGTTCAGAAGCTGAGGGGTGAAGTCTTTGGTTTCCCTGTTGTAGCCCTCCACCGCAACGGGGTTGAGGCCATGGCCTTTGAGCCACTTGACTACGAAGTCACGGCCGCCCTGCCCGTAGTCGTTGGTGTCGTGGATCACTGCAAACCTGGTGAATCCCAGGGTCTTGACGCCGTGGTCCACCAAAGTTCTGGTGAAGACTTCGTCCGTCGCAACTACGCGGAACACCCACGGGTTGTCCGAGTGGGTGATGGCGTAGGCCACACCGCTGGGGACGATATGCGGGGTCTGGGCCCTCTTTATGATGTCTAGGACCGCGAGCACACTCGGGCTGTTGTTGCTGCCCATGGTGGCAACCACTCTATCTCTGTAGAGAAACTTGTTCATCACGTTCACGGTGTTGGCCGGCACGCCCTCGTCATCCTCAAAGATCAGTTCCAGCTTGTACCCGAGCACTCCACCGGCAGCATTGATCTCGTCCGCAGCAAACTGCGCTCCCTCTCTCTGCCTATTTCCGGCCACAGACAAGGACCCAGAAAGCGGTCCGAACACACCCACCTTCACGGATTTCTCAGCAGCGTCTGCCCCCAAGGTCGCGCAGAGCATGATCCCCAGACACAACAGAGCCACGAGCTTCTTGGATACGTTCACGGTGTTCATCTCCTTCTCAGGCTTCTTCGGTGGGTCCAGTGGCCGAACAGCCACAAGTAGGACGCCGGTCTAATGCCCCTTCCTATTCAACCAGCCTGCTGGCTTCACCTGTATGTTGAGGTCACGAACCTCTGCCGGAGAGATTGTGCGGTCTGCACAAAGGCGGGGTTCTCGAGGTGCTGGAGGGGAGAGTTGCTGTCCGTTCATAGTGAGTCAGCTATGCTGGGGCTAGTCAGTGCCTCTGCTTTGAGAAGGCGCCAGAGTCTCAGTGCGACACCCAAGTTGAGGATGTACGACGGGTCAGTGAGGGGCCTCCCCAGGATATTCTCAAGCTTGTTCAGCCTGTACTTCAGGGTGTTCCGGTGAATGAAAAGCCTCCGGGCAGTCTCCGCGTGGGAGCCTCCCGAAAGGACGTAAGTTTCTAATGTGTCCATGAGGACGGCTCTGTCCGAGAGAGGCTGTTCCAGCAGGGGGCCGAGCATCCTGTTGCAGAACCCGCCGAGCTCCCGGTGGTCGATGCCGGTCATCATGAGGTTGAACACGGCCACGTCCTCCACGTGAGTCACGCAGTTCCCTCCAAAGAGCACGAGAGCCATGTGCGCGGCGTGATGGGCCTCCCTGTAAGCCACCGGGAGTTCTAAGATCTCGGAGTGCACATGCGACACTCCCACCGAGATACTCATGCCTTCCATTCGCCCCGACAGTTCACGCATGATTTCACGGGCTGCGGGTACGCCGTTCTTGCCCGGGTCCGATGCAACGGGGACTATGCAGACCAGGCTGTCGCTGCGCACCATGACAGCGGGTCCCGTCCCGACCTGAGCGCCCAGCCAACGGGCCAGCGCTGATTGGGCGGTCCGGACCATCCGATCCTTGATGGCCCTGGCGAAAGGCTCTCCGCCTTTGGACACCACGTGACTCTCGAACCCGTCCACATCAGATACCACCACGTAGTAACTGGTTTCCACGGGCCACCCCAAGGCCGCGGCGCGCCTTTCGGCCACCTCTCGGCTGCGGACCGCCCCGTCTAGCAGTTCGTCGAAGAAGTCCATCTCCAGACGCCTGGCGGTTTCATCGACAGCCCGCTGTTTCACTATCTCCAAGGCCACTGTTGTGCACGCGTGCTCCAAGGCTATCAGTTCCATGCTGTTGAGATGCTTGTGTTGCTCGCAGACAGCCACGTACCCGAGAACCCTGTCCCGCACTCGCACAGGCTGGCAGCAGTAACGCCACCCTGAGTGGCCCAGCCGGGTACGGCCGGCCCCCGACATTCTCTCCAGGTGTGCTCGCTGATCCGGCGTGGGAACGACGTCGCTGGCGCCAGCCCGAGCAAGCACCTCGAATTCCCTGTTGAAAATGATCACTCCGCATTCGAGAAGAGACTGGAGTGTGGTGGCTATGGAGTCGTAACCTTGCCCCTCCAGTGCCACTCGGAGAAGGGCCCTGTGTACTTCTTCTGAATACTCCAGCCTGCGGGCTTGTCGACTCAGGATTGCCTTCATGAGAGGATGAGTGATCTCGATGAAAGGAAGATCCACGGGGATCTCGATGAGAGGAACACCGAGCTTGTCAGCAGCCTCGATCACGAAGTCCGGGAGGTTGCCTATGAATCGGCCCGGCTTGATGGCCAGCCCAGCCGCCTCCACTTCGGCGAGCGATTCAATCAGGCGCGCTAGAGCCTGCGTATCGTCTTTGATGGCGTAGGCGGTTGTCACCAGGAGTTCGTGCTTACGAAGCCACGGCCTGATGTCTGGCACTTCCATGGTGTCGATGTGAAGGATCTTGTTACCCAAGTTTCGCGAGCCGGCCACCACCCGGCAGTGCCTGAGGCCGCCGATTTTCAGAGCCTCAGCTACCGTTATCTCCACCGTCACCGACCTCGCTTTCAGCGATTCGACGGACCTCGAAGACCACCGGGTTGTCCCCGTCCGGGCAGGCCCGGCAGGTCGAATCCGGGTCAGGCTCCCATGGGAAGCTCCCTCCCACCGAGAGTACTGATATGGCAGGCATGAGTGCGGCTAGCGCAGTCATGCACAGACCCTCCGGGGATGCTCCGCCTCGGACCCAAAATACGTCACCCTCCTTGTACTTGAATGCGCATTCTCCACGTTGGCTCTTGACCGTGATCTTGAGATCGAAGACGGGCAACTAGTTCACCTCCTGCGATGTGTCGAGCGGCCCGACGGGCTCCGGCCTCAGCAGATGATAGCCGGCCACGCTGAGTGCAGCTCTCACTTGGTTACGGGAATTCTAGCACATCCCGCGCAAGACATCCAGTGCGTACAGCAGTTGGAGCAGCCGGGAGCCGCTCCCAGGAACAAGGGTCGGCTCTCTCGCGGCTTCGTGCCTTCGCCAAAGGCTGCGCAAAGGCCAAGCGGGCTACGACTTGCCTGCCCCCCAAAAAGCACGGACCCGGGCCGGCGCGACGAGGACCGTCGCGACGCGACCCGGGATGTCAAGGATGAACCCACCCCCGCTATCTACTAACGTGATCCGGTGGATAGTGGTTCCCGTGACTCTCTCGGACTACCTTCTGAACTGTGCCGGGAGCCTCCCAAGCCCGAATGCGGTCCCAGACTCTCCGAGTGCCATCGCGTCGACGACGTAGCTTCCGAACCATATGGTCATGGAATCGATCTTCCAGCCGGAGAAAGTCCGGACCATCGAGAACGTGATGCTTCCCGTGTCGGTGAGCATCCGTGGGATCCCGTAGGCCTCTTCGAACACCTCGAAAAGAGCATATGCCGTGGACGAGTTCAACGCGATCAGAGCATCGGGAAACACGATCGCGGCCCCGTCGCTTCCGGCATCTTCTCCCGCATCCGAATCCGAAGCGTCGAGGTCAAGGTTCATGTCGTATCCACGATCCGATCTTATGCTCGCCTGGTAGGCGGCGTCGCCATTGAGCTCCTGTATGAGGACGTCCCTTCTCTTCTCAAGGTCTTGCCCTCCTCGAACAGGCATAGCCACTCACTGAACACTTCGTACACGCTCCGACCGACGGCGAAGCTCGTTTCGCGCCCCGGCATGGCCTGTGCCGCCCGGTTGAGGTCCACCACCCTGTCGCGCCTTTCGACGACCACGACTCCTTCGCTCATGCTCTCCATCACAACCGCCCGAGCGATGGGAGTCAGATCAAACAACCCATACTTGAACAAGCCCCATCCCAGGATCGCGCCGGAGACCCCGAAGAGCACGGGAGTCATATCACGTCGGGGCGTGCCCGCCGGCCTCAAGACGAACACCAAGTTGCCTACTAGGGGTGCCACCAGGCCTATGACTGAGAAGGAGAATTGGCTGGGTCCGGAGGAAACCATGCGCCCGTTCGATGGACTGCGCAAGAACCAGCACACCTGTGAGGATGAGGGAGTAGGAGTAAGCAGCGTGCACCCAGAACCACAGGCCATAGGTCTGGGCTATGACTGATAGCCCCGCCACGGTCGCAATTCGTGGATCGCTCCACAGAAGGCCGTGAAGGTCGTTCGTCCAAGCAAGGATACTTGTGATCGCCGGGACAATTGCAGGTAGGACAACTGCCCGGGAAGTCAGCCATTGGTCTCTTCCAGTCATCCGGAGTGCCGCGATGAGCCATAGAACAGGCACACAGCCGAACTCGACGTACTGCACGTTCGCCCAGAAGACCTTGGTCCCAAGGTCGACGGCGGCTTTCTCCAGGATGTTGGAGACTGCCCAACCAGCGACAATGAAGGCGCTGGCAGAGTATGCGGCAGCGCCCGGAACCTTGCTGTGCAGGAGCGCATACACTCCGACCGCCCCCGCGATCCCGGCGCTGACCACAAGCGCCAACATGTACGGGTTGAGAATCCAGGCCACGTTCAACAAGCTTCTCCCGCCCCTCGCTGCCGGTCGGCTTCTCAGACGGCCCGTATCAAGGAAGTGCCGGAGCGCCTGTGCCTTTCGAAGGAAACTCGCCGAAAGACGAGGGCTCCGTTCCTATGACTCATTGTCGGCGCCATTCTCAGAGTGCGAAGGCCTAAGAATGCAAAAAGCCCCGCACATTGCGGGGCTCGAATCCTTATGGCGCTCCCAACGGGATTCGAACCCGTGTTACCGCCTTGAAAGGGCGATGTCCTAGGCCGCTAGACCATGGGAGCGTGTTGCGGACTGATAGGCTGCTAGATGATGATATCATGCCGCAGCCGCTGAGTCAAATAAAACCGCAGCCCTGTGTTGCGCAACTGTGACACTGTAACCTCGTTGGCGCAGTCCCAATCAATGGTTGATGGTCCTTGGGGTTCATGGTAACATATGTATGTCGCCAGCGCCCGCCGAAAGGAGGCCATCCTGTGCCGACCTCGCCGCTCCGCTACCCGTTTCCCCTGGGGCTTGGTCCCGGCCTGTCCGACGTCCGTCTCTGCGCCATCCCCTTCCCCGCCCAAGGCCTTGATATTGTCCCCACACCGCTCTGCGAAGACCACGTCGAGGTAAGCCTCTCCGACATTCGCGACCTCGGAAAGCCCGAAGGGCAAGCCTGTCCCAACTGCGAAAGCAAGGAGATCGTCCGGTACGGAAAGCCCAAGGGCATACAGAAGTACAAGTGCAAGCGATGCCGGACCTACTTCACCGACCTCACCGGCACAGTGATGCACCGCACCCGGCTGCGGGAGAAATGGCTCGGATATCTCGCGCTGATGATGGAAGGCCTCTCAGTGCGGCAGGCCGCAAGGCTCTTGGGAATCTCCAAGAACACCGCGTTCGCCTGGAGACACAAGGTCATCACCAGGCTCGCTGGGGCTTACGCCCAGACTACACTCTCCGGGATCGTGGAGACGCACCAGCTCCTTCTTCTCAAATGCTTCAAAGGCTCTCCGGGCGAGGCACGCCGTGCCCACGCAATGATCCGGAAGCCAGGATCCCGCCAGATCCCGTTCCTCAGCCCCCGCTCAGACAGGGCCTATGTCCTCTTCGCCCTCGACCGGTTCGGAAACGTCGCGGCTGAGCTCGCGCCGGGCGAATCCGGAGTCGGGTTCGACGAGATTATGCGGGATCGGATCGCGCCCGGGGCTCGAATCTGCGTGGAACGCGGAATCGGGCACTGGCCGCCTCCCGGCAAGCAGAGCCTGGGGCTGACGTGGGCAACGCCTTCACGCGCCAGAGCCTACAGCGAAGACACGGCGAGCTCAGATCCAATGCACCGCCAAAGGAACGCGAAACGCCTTGCGATCTGGTTCCGGGTGTGGCTGATGAGGTTCCGTGGAGTGGCCACGAAGTACCTGCTTAGATACATCGCGTGGTTCTGGCAAGTATCGTCCAGCGCCGGGCTTGCAACTCCCATAGCTGCAAGGCGGCTGCTCCTAGCCACCTTGAGCTGCGCGGGGACCTAGAGAAGTGCGGGGCTCGCGGTGGTCCCTAAGCCCAAATGCCGCCTAGCAGGGCAGACCCTACGATGAGCCCCCAGAGCTCGTCAACCGCGAACTGGGACACATGCTATTACCCGGCTACCTTTGGCAACGCGCTAGCACCCTGGAGTCGCCCACTCTCTTCGTAACCCTTGCTCCGTCCAAGTACTCGAGCAGAGCGACTGCGAACTTCCTGGTGTTCCCGCACCTGTCGCGGAATTCCCCAGCGGTGAACGCCCGCCCCTCGGAGCCGAGTTCCCGCGCTATCTCGGACGCCCGGGAGAGGGCCTCCCGGTGGAAAAGAAGCTCGGGCCCTACTCTGACGAGCACGCCCAGATCGATCAGGTAATCGAGGATGGGCTCCGCGGATCGGGTCCCGGACCCGTGCAACCCCAGCCGGGCCAGGGCTTCCTCACGGTTTGGCGGGGACAGTAGGGCGTCCGCGAACATCTTCTCTAGCTCGCGTGCTCGGGTGGCTTGCTCAGCTGAAAGCGTGGGGACGTGCTCCGGGGCAGAAACCGCGGCGCCCACCTGCTTGAGGATGCCGCGGGCCTCCGCTGCGGCGATCAGGGAGGCAAAGACCTTCCCTTCCCAGCTTGGGCTGATGCGGGTCCGCAGCTCTTCCCTAGGCATTCCGGGCCGCAAGGGCGCCCTCGCATGGAAGTCTTTGAGCAGGGTCACGACATCCCCGATGAGCTCATCATGGTCTGACCTGGGAAGATAGAGAGGGGAGGAGTCGTCACCAAGTTGAACCAGAATACCGGACACCGTCGCTTCGCCCAGGACGCGTTCAGCAGCCGAATCCTCGATCCCGGCGGCGCGGGCCACGGCGGCTGCCTCCACCGGCGCCCTCCGGGAATGTGGGGAGCGGAGAAACCCCAACCGCCGCACAAACAAGGCCGCGGTCTCCAATAGGTCGTCTCCTGCGAGCGCCTCGAAGTCCCGGAGGGTCTCCGGCCGATGACGTCTCTGACGGAATGTAACACTCGAGAGGACCCTTCCCCCGCCCACTGTAGTCGCAGGAGAATAGGCGCGCACGATGAACCTGTCACCTCGCCCGGCGACGACCGGCTGCTCCAAATCCAGTTGAACGAAACCCTTCATGCCGGACAGGATCTCGTCAGACCCGATAATCCGCACTCTGCACATGATCTCCGCCGTGCCGAGGTGCACTCTCAGGCGGTCCATGTGCGCAACCGGCGCAGCTTCCGGCAGGATCTGCAGCTCGGCATCGACGAGAGTCGAGGGGACAAGCCTTCCGGGAGCCGCCAGAACCATTCCCCGTTCGATATCGGCGCGGTCAACCCCTGAGAGGTTCAGGGCGACCCTCTGGCCGCGGACTGCCTCCTCTTGGGGCGTGCCGTGAACCTCTATGCCGCGAACGCGTACCTCGCGACCGGGCGGAAGCAGCTCGAGCCTGTCGCCCGGACGCACGCGCCCGCCGGAGAGTGTGCCCGTTACTACAGTGCCGAGCCCCGGCGCCGCGAAAACCCGGTCCACGGGGAGCCTGGAGAAGCTCCACGGCTCAGAGGCCGCCAGAGCGCAATCAAGTGCGTGATCGATGGCTGAGACCAAGTCGGACAGGCCCTGCCCAGTAACGGCGGACACCGCAACGATAGGGGCCCTCGCGAGGCTGGTCCGGGAAAGCCGCGCGCGGACATCTTCCTTGACAAGCTCAAGCCAGTCCGATTCGACCAGGTCCGCCTTGGTGACCGCCACGACGCCGTGCTTCACTCCGAGAAGATGAAGAATGTTCAGATGTTCGTCTGTCTGGGGCATCACGCCCTCGTCCGCCGCGGCCACCAGAATGGCGACATCTACCCCAGTCGCCCCGGCGAGCATGTTCTTGATGAACCGCTCGTGCCCGGGCACGTCAACGACCCCGGCGACCCGCCCCGAAGGAAGCGCAAGCGGCGCGAATCCAAGCTCGATGGACATGCCCCTTTCCTGTTCCTCGCGAAGCCGGTCGGTGTTCACCCCGGTGAGGGCGCGGATGAGGGTCGTTTTGCCGTGGTCGACATGCCCCGCGGTGCCCACGATCCCGTGCCTCACTTCAACGCCTCCCCCAGGGCCGTCGCGGCCGCCCTGGCCACCGCATGCGCCACACAACTGAAATCCCGGTCGAATATAGTTCGCAGGTGAAGGCGGACGGAGTTGCCGGCAACTCGGGCTATCACCGGGGGGCGCCCCAGCCGGAGCAGTTCCGACAGATCTTGGGGCGGAAAGCCCTCGACTTGAACGGCGACGCTTGCGCCGGGTATGGAGACACCGGGCATGGAGCCTCCACCCGCCTCCGATGGATCATCTATCACTTCAACGAAGACGCGGGCGGTCTCGCCAGCCTGCCCCGGGCCGGCCTCTCGGGCTGCGGGAGCTCCAGCTTCGGACGCCATCGCCAGCCCGGCCTCGCGGAGCGCCTGGCGCGTCATATCAGCAAGGCTGTGGGCTCTCTGGACAAGCTCGGCGCGTGAGGACGTGAGCATGGACATCACCGGAATCTCCCGGATCGCTTCGTCTGGATCCGCCCAGGACGCAAGGACCGCGCACAAGGCTGCAAGGCTCAACTTGTCAATGCGAAGCGCGCGCGCCAGAGGGTTCCTCGCTATCTTCTCGATGAGGTCCGGCCTTCCCAGGATCAGGCCGCATTGGGGTCCCCCCAGGAGCTTGTCTCCGCTCACAGTAACGAGATCCACCCCGGCAGACAGCGCATCGCCAACAGTGGGTTCGTGGCCGAGGTTGAACTGGCTCAGCTCGGTCGCTGCCCCGGATCCAAGATCATACATGACCGGGATCCCCCGAGCCCGGCCAAGCGACACAAGATCGCGGGGAGATGCCTCTTCAGTGAACCCGACCACTCGGAAGTTGGATGTATGCACTTTGAGGATGAGAGCGGTCTCCTGACGGACGGCCGCGGCGTAGTCTGACAGGCGGGTCCGGTTCGTGGTCCCGACTTCAACGAGGGTAGCCCCGCTCCTCGCCATGATCTCCGGGATCCGGAAGGATCCCCCGATCTCCACGAGTTCTCCGCGAGACACCGGGACCTCTCGTCCTCGAGCCAGGGTGTCCAGGCACAGGAGGACTGCTGCAGCGTTGTTGTTGACCACGTACGCACCACGGGCGCCAAAGGCACGGCAGGCAAGGGAACTCACATGCGCCTGCCTGGACCCACGGTCCCCGGTCTCAAGGTCGAACTCAAGGTCTGTGTAGTTCCGGGCACATTCAGAGATAGCTTGGATCGCGGGTTCAGGGAGCGGCGCACGGCCGAGATTCGTGTGCAGGACTATGCCGGTGGCGTTCACAACAGGCCGGGGGCCGGGTATTAGAAGCCGCGCAGCGGCAGACGGGAGTTCAGACACGACCTTGGCCAGGACGGCAGCCCGCGCCGAGCGGGCGTCTTCCGGCCCCTCGCCCCTGCCCGCATCCTGGGTGAGCCGCTCGCGCTCAGCCCGGAGGAGTTCGCGGGCGGCATCGCGCACCACTCGCCTGGGCATGGAGGCCATGAGCGCGGCTGCGGCCGGGTGAGACAAGACGTCAGAGACTGAAGGGATGGAGCGCAAGCTGGGACGCACGTTGGTTGCACCTCGCCCGCGTGGGACTTCGCCTGGTCAAGTTTCAGCCACCGGGGCGCGTCTCGGGTACCACATCGATCCACGCGCCACGCGGTCCCGGTTCGCGAATCTCACCGATGACTGAGGCCGCAGCGGTGCCCTCCTCACGAAGCCTCATGACAAGGTCCCCGGCGCGGTCAGATGCAACCGCTATCAGGAGCCCCCCGGAGGTCTGCGCGTCGAAGAGCACTTCCGCCAGGTCCGGCTCAACCCCGCCGAGGTCCACGTGAGGCTCGAAGTGCTTGCGGTTCCTTCTGGACCCGCCCGGTACGAACCCACGTGAGGCCAACTCAAGCGTGAACTCTATCACTGGCACCTCGGGGCCGAACACCTTTGCCGAGACACCCGATGCGGAGACCATCTCGAAAAGGTGCCCCAGCAGCCCGAACCCTGTGATGTCTGTGCACGCATGCACCCCTACTTCCTGCATCACGCGGGAGGCTCCGGCATTCAGAAGGGACATCACGCGGAACGCTGTCTGCTCACATTCGGGTGGGGCAGCCCCCGCACGGAGGGCGGTGGATATTATGCCTGTCCCCAGAGGCTTCGTCAAGACGATGAGATCCCCAGGGCGCGCCCCGGAGTTCAGCACCACCCGGTCCGGGTGGACCACCCCCGTCACGGACAGCCCATACTTGGGCTCCTTATCGTCCACTGAGTGTCCGCCCACGAGAAGGGCGCCGGATTCTGCCACCTTGCTAGCCCCTCCCCGGAGGATGTCCCGCAGGACATCCATCCCGAGGGAACATGGGTAGCAGACAATGTTCATGGCAGTAATGGGAGTCCCGCCCATGGCGTACACGTCGGACAGGGCATTCGCCGCTGCCACCTGCCCGAATTCAAACGGGTCATCCAGGATCGGGGTGAAGAAGTCGACAGTCTGGATGATTGCCAGATCGTCTGAGAGCTTGTATACGCCTGCATCCTCTGCTCTCTCGAAACCCGCAATCAGCCTCGGATCCTGCCGGACCACAAGCCCGTCAAGAGCTGCCTTTAGGTCGCCCGGACCTATCTTGGCCGCTCAGCCCGCTTTGGATGATAGAGACGTCAATCTTATGATCTCGCGGTCAGACAATGTCCAAACCTCCGGATCAACGAACACAAGTGGCGGGAGTATGTGGGAATCGAACCCACCACGGACAGTCCAGCTGCCCGCCACTGGATTTGAAGTCCAGAAGGCCCACCAGGACCCATCTACTCCCGCGTCCTACTATAATTTCACCACACCGGCTCGGTTATCCTTCCGAGGTTCACCCCCACACTCGTGGAGACAAGGTCGCAGGTGACACTGTCGTCGCCAGGGGCAGCAGCTTTCCACTACATTCCATGCGTCAACCCCAGGACCCCACGCCGGCTCACGCTGCGAAAGACGTAGAGAGGATACGACGAGACCTCCTCACCGTCGTAGAAGATCCGGAGATGGCCTGCCATTCTACCACACGGAACTGTGGCACGCAGCCGGGCGGGCACATCAACGTGGGTTGTGACCTTTTCCACCTCGTCCTTGCGCAGCACGATGTCAACGTCTCTTAAGGGCCCGATCTCGGCATATGGTTGACGGAGGTGCGCAACCAGCGCCTCAGCAACAGCCTCCCCGCGTCGCGCCAGCGTAACCCTGGTGAAGTTCTGAAACCCGTATTCGAGCAGCACGGCTGCGTCATGCCACCGTGCCCCGGACCGGAGCACCACTGCGATGAACTGCAGCCCATCTCGGGTGGCGGATGCGGCCAGACAGTGGCCCGCCCGGGAGGTAGTCCCGGTCTTGATCCCGTCGGCGCCGGCGAAGCTCCAGAGGAGACGGTTGGTGTTGTAGACGACCCGGGCGCGGTCATCGTCGATAGTGGACGCCCAGTGTTCGGCGGTGCTGACAATATCCGCGAACTTCGGATTCGCCAGGGCCACCATGCACATGAGGGCGATGTCGTACGCGGTAGAATAGTGGCCCGGCGCGGTCAGGCCGTGAGGGTTCACAAACCTGGTCTTCTTGAGTCCCATGGAGTGCGCTCGGGTGTTCATCAGACTCACGAAGTCGGAGACACTCCCGCCCACGTGTTCCGCAATGGCCGTCGCGCCGTCGTTGCCGGATCGGAGCATCGTGGCGCGTATCAGCTCCTCGAGCTTGTAGACGTCCCCGGCTTTGAGGTAGAGGGACGACCCACCGACGCGCGCCGCGTTCGCAGACACAGAGACCACATCCGCCAGATCCGCGCGCTCGATGGCAACGAGTGAGGTCATTACCTTGGTGATGCTTGCGGGCTCCCTTAGCTGGTGTTCGTTCTTCGCGTACAGGATCGTGCCCGTCTTGGCTTCCACAAGAATGGCTGAGGCAGCGCTAGTGGCCGGACCGTGGTTATAGGCACGGTGGTAGGCAAGTTCGGGGTAGGGAGAAGGGTTCACATAGGGAGGAGAAAGGACAGGCACGGACCCGGGCCCGCCTGCGACAAAGCCTACGACTGCGGCGGCAGCGGCACACACCAGCAAGCCCCATGCCCTGAGTCTACGGGCGGGGACGAACATGACATTCTGGCCCCCCATTCTCGGCGCGGAACTGCTTATATTCCTACGTCCGATACCTGGAGCCTAGAACGTCCGGGTCATGAGCAGCAGCAGGCACCGTGTCAGCCTGCCAGCCTGTTAGATGGACTCATCGGGGTACCCTGCTGTGAGAGCGAGTACTGGGTTGTACGGGCACCTGCGGCATCGTTCCCGCGCGGTGTACAACTTGATCTGGTCCGGGATCTGTACCTCAGGAGCCTTCCCGGTGGCCATTGCCCTCTTGCCGGCGGAGGAAATGAGTACGATGGGTCGGCGGCCGAAGGAAGTTCTGAGGTACCCACCCTGGATGAGTTGATCGATGATGCTTTCGATCTGGGTGAGGCTGAGGTCTCGGAACTCTCCGTAGTTCCGGACATGGGTGAGGTTGAGCTTCGTGATATCCTGCGCAGTAGAACCCTTGAGTATCCTCGCGATCTTAGAGCGCCCCACGTGCCACGAGATTGAGTCGACACACTCTAACACAGCCATAGCCACGCGGCCTCCAGGCCCGCATTCGACAGACTCGGGTGTTCCCACTCGATGCACACTCCTCGCTGATGTGATATTCAACCATATACTACCATAAATGGTTCACATTGTGAAGAGTGATTCCTCATCGATGTAACCCGGCTGCCGACACTGCGAACGAGTTCGTCTGGATGAAGCGTTTCCCAGGGCCCGTAAGCTCGATGGCGGCAGGGTTCACCTGAAACGAACCCTCAGCACTGGCGGAGGCACGGGACCCTGCGGGTACGCTCGCTGTGACCGTGGCCCGCACAAGGAAAGGCTCTCCCGCAGTGAGTATCCGCACTCGCGTCGCGGATTCCGAGCGCTCGAGGACGAAACTGCGATCCACATCTATCAGGTTCATGTCGGCCGGCCCGTCCAAGGTGATCTGGACATGCCTCATAGGCGACTCAGATGCCACCGTAATGGCGAACACCGTCGCCCCAGAGACCGGCTCGGGCTGTGTCGCCACGGAGAGGTCCACCTTCGGGAAAGTGAGCGGATAGAGCATACCATATTTGGACTCACGGACATCCACTCGTTCAGACTGTTGGCCGGCCAGGCCAGGTGCGATTTCAACCCCCTGGATGTGGTCAGTGCTGGACAGGACGAGTCGACCTCTTCCGCGTGCGTCCTGCACCTGCTCCACCGTAATAAGCTGCGGCGCATCAGGCGTGTAGCTGGGGAACGCGAACAACCCACCCGTCAGGACCAAAACGAGCAGGCCGATGGCTGCCGCCAGTCCCCGCACCCGTGGTTTTCTCTGTCGCGACGGTTCGGCGTGTGGGACCGAGAAGGTGAACTCCCTCACTATGCCGCCTGGCGAGCCCTCGTGGAGCATATCCGAGAACCTCCGGCGGCGAGAGAACTCCGTCCGCTGTTCGGGTACCAGAGCAAGGATTGCGAGGATATATGGCAGCGCGATGGCGGCGACTACCAGACTCATGACCAGCGGGATCTCCAACAGGTCAATGGTCATCGGGCGTCCGACTCCGAGTGCCGCCCTGATCACGGCCCAGGCCAAGGGAACCGGCGAGAGCAGCGCAAGCACACGGCGGATCAGCCCTTCCGGCGCGGCCATGGCAAGCACGGTGAGAGTCAGGCCGGCAGCTGGAAACACGGCGCCCGCCCGAGTGGCCGCCAGCCCGAACCCAACGAAGGCAATCTGCCCGAGAATAGAAT
>JANLFS010000015.1:0-2608 GCA_024655925.1 Bacillota bacterium
GACCCCGATGATAGCACGGGAGACCCGCGCTATCATCGAGGAGGTGGGCGAGCTTGACAAGACTCGGCGGGGCAGCGGCGGATTCGGGCATACGGGATAGGCTGGTCCCCATGGGGGTGCGGCGATGACAGAGGCTCAGTCCCTCGATGAGAGGCTTCAAACTCTCAAGCAGGCGATCGAAGACCTTCGGTGTGAACTCCACGAACTCATCCTGAAGGAAGGATCCGTTTGTGGTTCGGAGCGAGCCTACAGTGTGTCCCACCAGTTGGACAAGGTCATCGTACAGTTTCTCCGCATCTGTGAGAAGCTAGAGCGGGAATAGACTCACTCTCTGGAATACGGCAGGACCTCTTGGGCAGACTAACCGTGAAGGAGGTCATGCTATGTCCAAGGTCATTGGAACCTTCGCATCCAGGGATACCGCCGAGAGGTGCATCCATCAGCTGCGCGACTCGGGCTTCGACCACAACCGGATATCTATTGTCGCCCGGGGTGAGGGCGGCGAACGTGGCGGGGCGACCATGCAGGGTGGTACCGGCTTTCAGGGCACCGCCACAGGGGGTGTGCTCGGAGGAGTCGCTGGGCTCCTTGCGGGCATAGGAGCTCTTACCATACCGGGCATCGGGCCGATCGTCGCGGCGGGTCCTCTTGCCGCAACCCTCACTGGGGCGGTAGGGGGCGGCCTAGTGGGCGGACTGGTAGACATGGGAGTGCCCAGGGAGCGGAGCGAGTTCTATGAGGGCAAGGTCCGCGAGGGTAAGATCCTCGCGGTGGTAGACACCGACCAGGCCAAGGTCCATTCAGCCGCCCGCATCATGCGGAATTCAGGTGCATCGGACGTAGAGACTCATTAGAGTCCTGCATTGTGCGACGGCACCCCTTCCCTCGGGCCGGGTCCGGCGTAGACCGCCTCCCGGCCCATTTCTGTGCACACAATGTCGCAATGTTGGAACACATTCATTGGAGGTGCGGTTCATGAGCTCCACAATCCGAGTCATCGTGACCGGAGCAAGCGGCCGGATGGGGAAAGAGGTCATCAAGGCAGTGTCAGGCGCCGAGGGCATGCGGGTTGTTGGCGCGGTGGACATGCGGGGAGCAGGGCAAGATGCTGGGCTTCTTGCGGCCATCGGGCCCCTCGGTATCCCGGTCCGCCCTGATCTCAGCGAGGTCATCGACGATTCCGCTCCAGATGTCATGGTAGACTTCACGGTTGCTGACGCTGCTGTGAGCAACATGATGACAGCGATCGAGAAAGGTGTCAGGTTCGTAGTGGGCACGAGTGGGATACCAGCCGCCAGTTGTGAGCGCATAGTCCGCGCTGCGTCAGACAGAGGGGTGGGGGGCGTGATTGTCCCAAACTTCGCCATCGGGGCTGTCCTAATGATGCGCTTCGCCCGAATGGCTGCCAAGTATATGCCTTCTTGCGAGATAGTTGAGCTTCACCACGATGGGAAGGTGGACTTCCCGTCGGGAACCGCCCGGGCAACCGCCGTGGACGTCGCATCTGCTCGAAGCGACTGGAACCCGTCGGCGCGGCCCGGCGCATCCGGCAGAGGCGTGTCGGTGGAAGGAGTGCCCATACACAGCGTTCGCCTACCAGGACTCGTAGCCCACCAGGAAGTGATCTTCGGCGGGCAAGGACAGGTCCTGACGATCCGCCACGACTCCATGGGGCGCGACTCATTCATGCCTGGAGTGCTTCTTGCAGTTCGCCGGGTAATCACGCTCGATCGAGTCATCACGGGGCTGGACCCGTTGCTGGATTGAGCTGCGCTGCCGTGGGTTCAGGACAGACACCTCCCTGTGACTGAGGCCATATATTGCAGAAGGCGGGAGTCCCGGTGTCCCGGGCTCTCGTTCAAAAAAGGCTGAGCAGGCAGGAGGTGTCTTCTCGTGACTATCAAGGGAAGGACCATCGGCTTCGCCCTGACGGGGTCTCACTGCACGGTCCCGGAGGTCCTGCCCACGATCGAACGGCTGGTGGAAGCTGGGGCGAACGTGATTCCGATCCTGTCGGAATCCGTCGCATCATCTGACACGAGGTTCGGGCGTGCCCAGGACATACGCGAGAGGCTCGAGCGCACCACGGGGAACCCCGTGATAGACACAATAGAGAAAGCGGAACCTATAGGGCCCAAGAGACTGATAGACTGCCTCGTAGTTGCCCCGTGCACTGGGAACACCTTGTCCAAGCTCGCCCTCGGGATCACCGATTCCCCGGTGCTTATGGCCGCAAAAGCTCATCTGCGCAACGGCAGGCCTGTAGTGATTGGAATTTCCACCAACGATGGGCTCTCCGGGTCTGCCCCGAACCTTGGAACTCTACTCTGCCGGAAGAACGTGTTCTTCATCCCATACGGGCAGGACGATCCGTGGGGCAAGCCCACTTCGTTGGTGGCGAGGATGTCCGAGGTGGAGCGGGCCGTCAGCGATGCTTTGGAGGGCAGACAGGTGCAGCCCATTCTGATCGAAAGATGGAGAGATTCCACCCAGAACAAGCAGGAATCCGGAGGTGCGCAGCCAATTAATCACGCTCATACGAACCACAGGAGTTGATTGCGGTGCTGAATGTTGCGGTTGTCGGGGCGACCGGGGCCGTAGGCAGGGA
>JANLFS010000015.1:2618-6461 GCA_024655925.1 Bacillota bacterium
TGTTCGAACTCGGGCTTCCGGTCGGCGACGTCATTGCAATGTCTTCGTCAAGGTCCGCTGGGACCGTCCTCAAGACGCCGGGTGGGGAGGTGACAGTGAAGGAAGCTTCCCCCGAGCTGTTCTCCGGGGTGGATGTTGCGTTCTTCAGCGCAGGCGCATCGGTCAGCCGAGCCCTCGCCCCCGAGGCTGTCCGACGCGGGGCCGTGGTGATCGACAACTCCAGCGCGTTTCGGATGGAGCCGTCCGTTCCCCTCGTCGTTCCGGAGATCAATATGGACGCAGCCCGGAACCACTCAGGGATAATTGCCAACCCGAACTGCTCCACCATCATCATGGTCGTGGCCCTTGCCCCGATCTACCGCGCGTTCGGGCTCGAGAGGGTGGTGGTCTCGACTTACCAGGCTGTGTCCGGGGCGGGACACGCTGCCATGGAGGCTCTGGAGACCGAAACCAGAGCGGTTCTCGCGGGCGAGCAGCCCGAGCCCTCTGTCTTGCCGTTTCGTGCGGCCCAGGTCCACCACCAGATCGCTTTCAACCTCATCCCGCAGGTGGATGTCTTCCTTCCGGACGGATACACCAGGGAGGAAGTGAAGATGGTGAACGAGACCCGGAAGATTCTGGGCGACGACTCGATCCGCATCTCAGCCACCACGGTGCGTGTGCCAGTGTTCAGGTCCCATTCAGAGTCCATCAACTTCCAGACCCGGGTGCACGCTCCCATCAATGAGGTGAAGAGGATCCTCTCGGAGGCTCCTGGGGTCGAACTTGTCGATGACCCCGAGACCTACAAGTACCCGATGCCCATCAACACGTCCGGACGTGACCCAGTGCAGGTAGGGCGAGTGCGGGAAGACCCGTCAGCCCCTAACGCTCTGTGGATGTGGGTAGTTGGGGATCAGCTACGAAAGGGCGCCGCCTCCAACGCGGTTCAAATAGCCCTGGCTCTTCAGGAAGGCGAGAGGTGACTGGTGTTGAGCATCCTGGTTCAGAAGTTCGGTGGAACGTCTGTTGCGACTGAAGAGGACTGTGCGAGAGTTGTGTCAAGGATTCTGGAGGCTCGTAGGCAGGGAAAGGATGTCGTCGTGGTGGTCTCGGCGATGGGCCGCAGGCCCGCGCCTTACTCCACAGACGCTCTTCTCGACCTGGGGCAACGTGCCAATCCCGAGCTCGATCCCAGGGAGCGGGACGCGATCGCCTCGTGCGGTGAGGTTATCGCATCAGTGGTCCTGGTCTCGGCTCTGACGGCGGCGGGGTGTCCGGCGGTATCACTTACCGGGCCACAGGCGGGCATACTGACAGATGATAATTTCGGAGACGCACGGATAAGGAAGGTTGACCCTACCCGCATCCTAGAGGTCCTCAATTCGGGAAAGGTGGCGGTGGTAGCTGGGTTTCAAGGGGTCACAGAGGGCGGGGACGTCACTACACTCGGACGGGGCGGGAGCGACACCACGGCCTCTGCGCTAGGCGCCGCGCTGTCCGCGGAGCTCATTGAGATCTACACGGATGTCGACGGTGTCATGACTGCAGACCCCAGGGTTGTGCCAGATGCCCGATTCCAGGAGACAGTCTCCTACCGCGACCTGGTGGAGATGGCGAACCTCGGGGCGAAAGTAGTCCACCCTCGCGCCGTCGAAATCGCGATGCAGGCACGGATACCCCTCGCCATCAAGAGCACCTTCTCAGATTCGCCTGGGACCCTAGTGACCGATACCGGGCGCAGGGCTGCCGCGGTCCCTGTGGCCGACCGTCTGGTGTCAGCGGTGACCCACATGCCCGGCGTTGCCCAGATCCTCATTGACCAGGCAGACTTCAACAGCACAGGCCTAGTCCTGGATGTCTTCAGTGCTTTGGCTCGTGACCACATAAGCGTGGACATGATCAACGTGTTCCCTGAGAGGATAGCCTTCATAATAGGAGAGCGAGAGGTCCCGAGGGCTCGCCGGATACTCGAGGACCTCGGGCTGCACGCGGTGTCCAACCCGGGGTGCGCGAAGGTTTCCATAGTGGGTGGCGCGATGCGTGGAGTCCCTGGGGTGATGTCCAGAGTGGTGAGGGCGCTCCACAACGCCGGCGTCCGCATCCTGCAGACCTCGGACTCCCACAACTCCATATCCTGTCTTGTGCTAGGATCGGACATGGAGCGCGCGGCCAGGGCGCTTCATGATGAGTTCGAACTCGCAAGATGATGGGGGGAGATTGAGTTGAAGAAGAACGGCAGATTGGTGCGAGTCTTCACGGCGATGGTGACTCCCTTCAAGCCCGATCTCGCGGTCGACTACGAGAAGTCCAGGGTCCTTGCCCGGCATCTTGTGGATTCCGGATCCGATGGCATCGTGGTGGCGGGGACCACCGGGGAATCACCCACGCTGACCCACGAAGAGAAGCTTGGCCTGTTCCAGGCTGTCCTCGATGAGGTGGGAGACAGGGCATGTGTGGTCGCGGGGACGGGAACCAACGACACCAAGGCCAGTATCGAGATTACCCGCGAGGCGGAGGCGGTCGGCGTCGACGGAGTGATGCTAGTAGCGCCGTATTACAACAAACCGCCTCAGGCGGGCCTTTACCGCCATTTCGCGATGGTGGCGGAGTCCACGTCCCTGCCTATCATGGTGTACAACGTGCCCGGCAGGACGTCGGTTAACGTGTCCGGAGAGACCATGGCCAAGCTTGCGTGTGACTATCCCAACATAGTGGCGGTCAAGGAAGCGTCCGGGAACCTCGAACAGGTGGCCGAAATCAGGTCCAAGAGCCCAGAGGGGTTCGCGATCTATAGCGGCGACGATAACATGACCATCCCCCTCATGTCGGTGGGAGGCGATGGCATTGTGAGCGTCGCGGGACATGTGGCGGGCAGAGAGATCCAGGAGATGGTGGGGGCGTTCGTCTCAGGAGACGTGCAGAGAGCCGCATCACTGCACAGGAGACTCCTGCCCCTCTTCCGGGTGATATTCGTGACGACCAATCCTATCCCGATCAAGGCCGCCCTCTCCATGTCGGGCCTCGACGCCGGTCCGCTCAGGCCTCCACTGGTTGAGGCATCCGATTCGGAGCGTGCGGCGATCAGGAAGGTAATGGAATCCCTGGGGCTGTTGAAGGCGTCAGCTTGACTGTGCTTTCGAGCACCTGAGGATAGACACGGCATCTGCCGAAAGGGCGATGGAGAACCGCGACGGCGCGAAGGCGCGACGGCGCACTGCGGGTTGATTCGCTCTCCCTCCCGGTGTATAATCTGAGACGTTTTCAGGGCATTATTGGGTGCGAGGTGCAAGCTCAGGCGGTGGCAGAAACGAAAAGCGGTCGCGCGCGTCTGATACCCCTGGGGGGAATAGGCGAAATAGGCAAGAACATGCTGGTGGTGGAGTACGATGAGGACATCATCGTGATCGACTGCGGGGTCATGTTCCCTGACGAGGACATGTTCGGGGTGGACTTGGTGATCCCGGACATCGCCTATCTCGAGGAGAATCGTAACCGCGTCAGGGCGATTGTGCTGACACACGGGCACGAAGACCACATAGGTGCTCTGCCATATGTTCTGAAGCGTCTACCAGTCCCGGTTTACGGGACCAAGCTCACGCTGGCCCTTGTCGACCTCAAGCTGCGCGAGCACGACCTCAGATTGAACTCCAGGGGCCACGTAGTCGCCGCTGGGGACCACATCCAGATCGGGAAGTTCGGCGTGGAATTCATCCACGTGAGCCACAGCATAGCAGACGTGGTGGCCCTGGCCATCGAGACGCCTGCGGGGACCATCCTCCACACTGCGGACTTCAAGTTCGATCAGACGCCCATAGATGGCCACGTCATGGACTTGCGACGGTTTGCCGAGATAGGTGAGCG